>CAZNUY010000001.1:0-50798 GCA_964576745.1 uncultured Candidatus Saccharibacteria bacterium
TTCAAATCAAGAATTATGGCAGCAACAAAGAAACTCGGATAATCCCGGGTTTTTTGTTTTTTTATTTCCTATTCTTAGATGTCCAGATATTATTCCACCAATCTGAAGGACCAACCTTATAAATAGATTCACCAAGTTTCTTTCCAGTTGCGGTTTTTAATTTTTCTAATTGAGCATTAACTTTTGCTTTACCTTTACCATATAACCAGACATTCGCTTCTTTGTTTCCAGACCATTCATATTCTCTAAGAAGAAGAATTTGGTCTAGAACATCTGCTTCCTTTGCTAGAACTGCCTCCTTACTTTCTCTTTTTTCATATTCATCAATAAAATCCTTAAGATCTGAATAGGGTAGTGAACCGAGTTGCTCATCAGTTATTTCGTCTTCATAGATCTTTACATATTTCTTATGTATCCAATTATGGTCATTACTTCGAACTTCTGCGACATCGTGCAATAAACTCATCATTACTGTTTTATAAGGATCAGCACCTTCTTCTTTTGCTAGGAACCAACTAATCATAGTTACTCTATACGAGTGTGATGCAATACTATCCGACATGTCATCAGTTAAGAGTACTTGTCTATGTATTCTCATCAGTTTTCGCATAGTACCTATTTCATACAAGAAATTTGTTATTTTGTCCTGATTTTTATTTGTATCTTTTTTGGTTTTCATAAATTTGTGCCCTCGGTAGGAATCGAACCTACATCACAACTTCCGCAAAGTTGTGTCCTATCCATTGAACGACGGGGGCGCTAGAATTAGACTAGCATATTTCTTTTAGAATCCAAATCTTTCAAAGAATCTTTGGGCAAAAGATTCATGATGTTCTGTCTCAGCAATATAATTTAATAGAATATCTCTAACTTTCTCAGGGTCTACTTCTTCTATATAGACTTTAATATAAGGCATGAAAGTTTTGTAGGATTTTATAAGAACTCGTGGTGGATGCAAATGTGCATCTATCCAGAATGATTCTAGATTCATAAAAGGGTGGAGAACATTGTCTATTACTACACCTCTATCATTTATTTCGCATTTTACGGTTTTTGGCTTTTTTGAAGCATGGATTACCAGGGCAAATGCAGAAGCAATCAATAATATTGCAAATATTATGTCTTTGAAAATAATAGAAAGCGCTACCGCAGTAATAGTTATAATACCGACTGACCAATACCAGTCATTATTCTTCTCGGTATGGAAATGTTCTGGAGCGCTCCATTCTATGAGAGGTTGCATGGGAATATTATAGCATTATTAAATATTAGATATCGGTAGCTGGTTGTGAATAGTTGGGATTTCTATTATTCTATGACCTGCACCATCTATTTTTTTTAATTCCATATTAAATTTTTTAAAGAAATTCCAGCCAGATTCTGTCCAGATATTCGCGTATACTTTATCAATCAAATGGTTATTAGAGATAAAGTAATCTCTAGATTTATTCCATAATAAATTAGAAAGACCTTTATTTCTGTACTTTTCCAATATTGCAATAGCTACAATGTATAGCGTTAGGGGAGAGCTAAGATCCTTGTTCACAAAATTAAATAATTCACCATCTTTTAATTTACCATCAAGCAGTTTTGCTACTCCAGCAGAATTTATACTTAGAAAATCAATATAGCCGATTGGTGTGTCATTGTTATAAATAACACTAGTGAAGCAAAATTTATTAATCTTTTCCCAATCTTCTGCTTTTCCTTCATCTTCTATTTCAATTTCACCGAAACATTTGTAGTCAATATCGATGAGTTTTTCAATTAGTTGTTTTCTGCCATCACTATCACTAGTTGAAACTACTTTGATATTGTTTTTCATATTTCAATAGAACCATCTTCTATTATAATAGTAACTTCATCTCCATAATTTAACGATTGAATATGCTCAGTTATTATTTCTATAGTTGTATCTGGGTGAGCTTTAACTTCTGAAGGGCAGGGGTAATAAATGTATGAAGGATAGAATTTATTATTATGTTTTAACTCCACATTAACTAACCAAAAAGTCTCTGTAATATTTGGAAGCCATTCGCAGGTCACAATATGATCGGGTTTCAATATTTTAAATTCTTTAGGTGAAATATCAACATTTATTGTGCCGTTATACCAAGATCCAACTCTTTTAACTCCTGCCAATTCGAAAAATGGTTTCTGTTTAGCGATAGTCCCATTGCCACCATGACCATTAAGTCCAGATGCACTTCGTAGTCCTTGTATAATTATCCCGTTAATTTGTAGGTTTTTCATTCGGATTAGATGAAGTATTAAGACTTCTTTCCCTCCAATTCTAAGTAATTCAATAGTTCGTTTATATCACAAGTTGCTAGACCAATTACAGTATCTGCACAACCATAGTAAACATAGAGCTTATTATCTACAACAACCGCCCCTTCTGGGAAAGTAACATTTGGAACCAAGCCATCTCTTTCATAGTCTGTTACTGGTTGTAAAATATACCCTGGAGTTCTTGCAATTAATTTATCTGGGTCATTAATATCTAGTAATGCGGCCCCAATAGTCCATGTATCTGACATAGACTCAGAAGAAAATATTAGTAACCAACCCCGATCAGTCTTTATTGGTGTAGATCCAAGTTCTGGGCCCCTATGTAACCACCACTCTGTCTTTAGGGTTGCCTTTTTACTGGAGAGAAATTCATCCCACTCCTTTTGAGTTGTTTTTGCAATATCTTCAATGGAATTGTAATACTTTGTTACAACTCGAGATGTGGTTGAGTCTGCAGATACTGTCATAATAAAACCAATCTTTCCATTTTTCACTTTTTCAGGGAAAAGGGCAGCTGCTTTTGAACTAATTGGTGGTCCAATTATTCCGATTTTCTTTATATCAATGAAATCTTTTGTTGTTGCTAGAGCAATTCTTATATTCGGTTGTTTAATGTGTTTTTCGTGAATAGGGCTATCAATTGATGTATAGGTTATATAGAAGGTGTCTCCAATTTTAGTGATTCTTGGGTCCTCGCATCCAAATTTATCGTATTCTGTATCAGGAGATATAAAAGGTTCATTTCTTCTTTCAAAATTAATTCCATCCTTGCTCTCTGCATATCCTATATAAGAAGTTTGATTTTTGAAATGAAATCCAGGTCGCTTCAGCTTCGGGGTTGTAAGTTCCAAATTATTTGGATACGTTCTATAAAGCATTTTGAAAATTCCTTCATCGTAAATTACAGATGGATTAAAAACCGCTTTGGCTTCCCAAGATATTTCCTTTCGTGCAATGAGAATTGGTTGTGGATTTTCATTACTTGGATACCGTTCCAATTGAAATTTATATTTTTGAGACATATTTACTAAAGTATAGCAAAATTTCGTATCTTAACATAGAAGATACGAAATATTAGAGTAAAATTTCTGCGGATGGGGTGAGATTCGAACTCACGGCCCACTTGCGCGGGCGACAGTTTTCAAGACTGTTCCATTAGACCACTCTGGCACCCATCCTTGTTGTATAAAGATACTCTCATATTTTGCCATAATTTTCAACATGCAGTACACTAATACTATGAAAATCATGGGAATTGACTATGGAACAAAAAGAGTGGGAGTAGCTTTCTCTGATGAAGGAATGCAATTTGCAATACCATCTGAAGTAATAAAGAACTCAAAAAATTTACTAAGTGAAATAAAAGAAATAGCAGACAAAAATTATATTAAGGAAATAGTAATGGGGGAGTCAAAGAATTATAAAGGTGAAGCAAATGATATTTATGAAGAGAGTTTAAAATTTAAATCTAATCTAGAAAAGGAAGGTTTTAAAGTACATCTTGAACCAGAATTCATGACCAGTGTCAATGCAGAGAGATTCCAAGGCAAAAATGATATGTTGGATGCTTCTGCAGCAGCTCTAATATTACAAAGTTTTCTTGATAAAAAGCAATCAAAAGTATAGTATAAGGGAATGATTTCTTATGATGATTTTGCAAAAGTTGAAATAAAAGCAGGGAAAATTATCTCAGCCGAGAAAATTCCTGATACAGAAAAGCTATTAAAGCTTATGGTGGATTTCGCTGAGGAGAAACCAAGACAGATAGTTTCAGGTATTTCCATTTATTTTCCTGATCCTACAGTACTTGTGGGGAAGACATGCATGTTCGTTACAAATCTTGAACCAAGAACAATAAAGGGTTTTGAAAGTAATGGAATGTTATTCGCTTTGTCTACTCCAGAAGGTGACTTCTCTTTATTGGAACCAAATTCCACAATTCCTGCAGGTACTAAGGCAAAATAATTATGTCTTACATATCTTCATTACTTGATCCTTTAACAATTATTAAAACTCTAGGACTTATTGGAGTAGTAGTTATTGTCTTTGCTGAATCTGGATTATTTTTTGGCTTCTTTTTACCAGGTGATTCATTGCTTTTTACTGCAGGATTCTTGGCATCACAAGATTTAATATCAATTTGGGGACTTCTTATTTTGTGTTTTATTGCTGCTGTTGTGGGGGATAGTGTGGGGTATATGTTTGGCAGAAAGACTGGCCCAATGATATTTAATAAAGAAGACTCAATATTTTTTAAAAAGAAGCATGTAGAGAAAGCTAGAATTTTTTATGAAAAATATGGAAAGAAGACAATTGTAATGGCTAGATTTATACCCATTGTAAGAACATTTGCGCCAATCGTTGCGGGTGTTGCGCAGATGGAATATAAAGTTTTTATTTCTTACAACATAATAGGTGGTTTTGTTTGGACATGGGGAATGTTAGGTTTCGGATATATCTTGGGAAATGTAATTCCTAATGCAGAAAAGTATTTAACACCAATTATTCTTATAATAATTTTCGTATCCTTTATTCCTGCAATTGTTGAATACTACAAATCAAAAAAGGTGTTATAATATTTGGTAAATAAATGTATGTTTACCAAACAGTTTTTTAAATTATTTCCTCCTCCTAAGTTCTTAGATATTGTATATTCTGGTTTAGATATTTCTGATGACGCTATTCATTGTATTGAGTATTCAAAGGGTTCTAATGGATTTGTCGTCCATAAATTTGGTGTGAGGAAATTAGAACCTGGTATTGTTGTTGCAGGTTTTATAAAAAAAGAACAGGAATTAATAAGTACACTAGCAAGCTTGGTTCAAGAGTTAAAAATTCATACAGTTAAGGCTTCATTACCAGAAGAGAGAATGTATCTTTTTAAAACAGAAGTTCCAAATGTAAGTGAAAGTCAAATTAGACAAAATATTGAATTTAAATTAGAGGAGAATGTACCGCTCTCTCCAGCGGATGCATTATTTTTTTTCGAATTAATTCCTGGTATCAAAAATGATGATAAGCTACATGCAAGTGTATCAGTTGCACCTAGAGATTTGGTTGAATCCTATTTGAATGTTCTTAGATTGGCGGGTCTTGAGGTTATTTCATTTGAAATTCAACCAAAATCAATAGCCCATGCAATTCTTCCTTCTGATTGTCATGAGACTCAGATAATTGTCTATGGTATGAATAATAAATATGGAATTTATGTTGTCAGCTCTGGTGTTGTTTGTTTCACTTCTACAATAGATACCACAGGCCAGTTAGACAATATATTGCAGTTAGAGTTAAAAAAAGTCTATCAATACTGGAATGAGCATGAACCAGAGAAGGAAATAAAAAAAATAAAGTTAACAGGCAATGGTTCAATCAAAATTTTCCAAGACTCCAAAATATCTCCTGATCCAAGGGTTAGCGTGGAAGTCTGTAATATATGGTCCAATGCATTTTCAAATGATAATTATATTCCACCGATTTCATTTGAGGATTCACAAGAATATGTTGTTGCAGCAGGTTTAGCTTTACAATAATTTTATGATTCATTATACATTATTACCAAAACATGATATTGATGTCTTAAAGAAAGAATACAGGATTAGAGTTTTTACTCTGCTAATGTTTTTTGTCTCATGTTCAATAGTTGTTGGTATTGTTGCACTAATACCAGCTTATATGTATTCATATAATCAAGAGAGGGATTCATTAAAAAAGTTAAGTCAGACACAGAAGAGTAATGAGTCAAAGGGTATATATGAGGTAATAAAGAATTTAGAGACTGCAGAGAAAATGGTTGCAAAATTAAAGGAAGATAGTCCTATAATAGAAACCTCATCAATATTAGATACAGTATTATTGCATGGTAATGGTTTGGTAAATATAAACGTATTTCAAATGAATATAACAAAGAGTGCATCATCTAGTGCTGAAATAGTAATACAAGGCAAATCTAAGACCAGAGAGTCACTCCTTACATTTAAAAAGGACTTGGAACAGGACAAAATGTTCTATGATATAGAAATGCCAATATCTGATTTAGCAAAGACAATAGACAGTACTTATGCAATTAAATTTAAATTAAAGAAACAAAATGCGATTAAACTCTAAACATTATTTCCTGCTTTTGATCGGTCTATGTTCTGTTATTGTAACAAGTATTGGTTATTGGTATGTATATAAATCCGTCATAGTAAATGGCCAAAAAAAAGCCGCATTGATTAGAGAAATAGAGATAGACAATGACAATAAAAAGAATCAAGAATTTCTAACTGAAGTCAGCAAGGCTACAGAACAAGATAGAGCTAAATTGGCATCATATTTTATATCAGAAG
The DNA here is from genome assembly GCA_964576745.1 of uncultured Candidatus Saccharibacteria bacterium. Lineage (GTDB taxonomy): Bacteria > Patescibacteriota > Minisyncoccia > Phycocordibacterales > PALSA-1337 > C7867-002. The sequence continues at coordinate 6,621 of CAZNUY010000001.1, forward strand.
ATGATGTGCTGGGATTTATAACTTCTATTGAGTCTATTGAGAAAGTCTCTTCAACTACTGTTAAGATATCATCTATATCAAATGATAGTTCAATAAATCATATAAGAGCAAATATAGAAATAAGTGGTGGTTGGGTCAATGTAAGAAGGGCATTAAGTATGATTGAGAATTTACCTTACAGTATAAATATTGATAGTATTAATCTTTCATTTAATTCTAATAAATGGAATATGACGTTAAGTATAAAAGCATTGTCAACAAAATAACATGATTAAATTTTTTAATTTTAAAAGAATATTATCAGTTAGAGCTATAAGGGAAGGGGGTAGAAATCCATATGTTGATTGGGTTGTAATTTTATTTATAAGTGTCTTCGTGTGTATTTCGTTAATATTTGGAGGTCTTTCATTATATGAAAAGGTTAGAAATGGGGAAATTGAGGCTATAGGAACATCTTCAAGTACAAAAATGAAGACATTTAATCAAAAAGATTTAAAATACATTATTGATATGTATAATACCAAAGCTGAGAATATCAATCTTATTAAGACTGGATTCAAAACTGTTCCAGATCCATCAAAATAGCTAGTCTTTGTATTTATTTCATTTTCTTGCTATATTCTTTATGTTTAGATTTGCCCTTGTAGTTCAATGGATAGAACTGCGGACTTCTAAGCCGTCGATGTTGGTTCGATTCCAACCAAGGGCACCAAATATTACTGTGTATAAGTTACTATAATATCTATAATTATATTGTATAATTATATGTATAGACTAGTTATTATTAATTAATAATAAAATTATGAAAGCTTTACATGCAATAGCATTTATATTGGTAGTTGTAGGTGGTTTAAATTGGGGACTAGTAGGTGTTGCTGATTACAATGTTGTATCATTGGTAGGTCAAACACTAGAGAAAGTTGTTTATATTCTAGTTGGTCTTTCAGCAATATATCTTGTACTTACACATAAGAGTACTTGCAAGAATTGTTCATCAGGAGGATCACAATCAATGTAATATTTTAGTTAATCTAAAACAAAAAATCACCTTAATAGGTGGTTTTTTGTTTTAATCGGCTTGAATTTTACTGATAGTTAGTGTATAAATAGATTATATAAATGCGCCCTTAGCTCAGTTGGTAGAGCAACCCATTTACACTGGGAAGGTCAGGAGTTCAAGTCTCTTAGGGCGCACTTGAAGATAGTAATACTATATGAAGATAAAGATATAATAGCGGTTAATAAACCTGCTGGTATTGTTGTGCATCCAGATGGCAAATCCAAAGGGCCATTTTTAACTGAATGGATACTAAAGAATTATCCTAAAACAAAGAATGTGGGCGAACCTGTAGAGACCAAAGATTATGGAATAATAGAGCGTCCTGGAATAGTACATCGTCTAGATAGAGATACTTCAGGCGTTATACTTATCGCAAAGACTAAGCTAGGGTTTGATAAATTAAAAGAGCAATTCCAGAATAGAACTGTATTAAAAAAATACTTAGCATTCGTATATGGTGAGATGAAAGAAGAATATGGCATTATAAATAGACCTATAGGTAGAAGTCCAAGAGATTTTAGAAGATGGTCTGCTACTAGAGGTGCAAGAGGGGAGATGCGAGATGCAGAGACTTGGTACCATAGACTGGTTACTAGAACAGGATTTTCTTTTGTTGAAATAGAACCTAAAACTGGCAGAACACATCAGATCAGAGTGCATTTCAAGGCTATCAATCATCCTATAGTTTCTGATCAACTTTATGCTTCTGATAAGCCATTGGCTTTAGGTTTTAAAAGAAATGCCCTACATGCCTATTCTATTGAATTCACTAACCGTGTAGGTAAAAAAATAATTGTAAAAGCACCTATTACCAAGGATTTCAAAGATGCATTAAAAGAGCTAGGTATCACAGAGGTTGCTAAAAATAAGGGCTTGTGTTAGATTTGTTCTTACATTAGATAATATATATGGCAACAATCAACCCTATTTCAACAGTAAATATTGAGGAAAGGAAGAATCTAGATATAAGACCTGGAGATACTATTAAGGTATGGCAGAAGATTCAGGAGAAGGGAAAGACAAGACTTCAGGCATTTGAAGGTCTGGTTCTATCCAGAAAGCATGGTACAGAAGCTGGAGGAACATTCACAGTAAGAAAGGTAATTGATGGTGTAGGTGTTGAGAAAATTTTCCCTCTATATACTCCACTTATAGACAAGATTGAGCTTCTAAGAAGATCAAAGGTTAGAAGAGCAAAGTTGTATTTCGTAAGAGAGAAGGCAGCAAAGGAAATACGAAGACAAATGAGAAGAATGTTACAGATTGATTCTGATCAGAATACAGATACGAAGCATGCAAGAAGTGAGAAAGCTTCAGAAGTTTCTCATAACGAGCCTCAAGGTTAAGAGCTCGTCTTTGGTATTTTATTTTTTAAAATTTTAAAAACGAGCTCTGAACGGGCTCGTTTTGCGTTATAAATTCGCAAAAAATTGGAAGGTTGAAGTTATGATGAGTATTGGAGATAGTGATATTGTTGTTGATGAAATTGGTAATCCAATTTCTGAACCGAAACAGGGTCAGGTAGGATTTTCCGATGGAGTCGAATGTACTTTTTTTATTGGGTTTGGATGGCTTACTCAAAATGAGTTAACAAAACTTCGTCTGTCCGAACCACGCATAGCTCCATAGTTCTCAAAAATAACGACCAAATTATAACCGCACTTGAAATATTAGTGCGGTTATTTCAATTGAAAAAAGACCCGTTATCAGTTATAGTGAAAGGGTCTTTTTGATTATATGCCCAGGTGGCGTAATTGGTAGCCGCATACCCTTGAGGTGGGTACGCCGTAAGGTGTGGAGGTTCGAGTCCTCTCCTGGGCACCAGTTCTCAAAAAGTTAATATATGGTGGCTATGGTGTAGCGGTTAGCACCAGAGTTTGTGGAACTCTTAGTTCGGGTTCGACTCCCGATAGCCACCCCATTCGAGAATCAGTTGTTGAAAAGCGACATTTCGCGCCTCAACAGAACTGTATTCTCTCAGTCCTAACCTCTCAAATTCAGCCCTAAATTCAGGGTATGCTTCTTTGATTGGCTGGAACCATTCGTTGGCTGTGATGAAGACTTTGCCGTTTTTGATGTAGAAGTTTTGACCGAGTGCAGAGAATATCTCGCGCTTTCGCTGGAGATTGCCCATAACAAACTCCTTTCGGGCAAAGCATGCAAAGCTAAATACCTGCTCAGTGAGATCGAGCCACTTGGAAGCACGTCCCTCGGTTTCCCGGAGTTTCGCTTGTAATCGGGTGATCTTATCTTTTAGGATGTCGCGCTCTTTGACGAAGGTCTCATCGTCGATAAGATCTCGGTAACGCATCTTGGTGAGGTTATCAAGCTCAGTCTGTGACTCTACGACAGTTTTGTGTTGCATTTCATAAATCTTGGTACGGTCCTCAATTTCTTTGTCGTTATTGCGATTCAACGCCTCAATAGCCCAAGTTTGGAATTCGGGAAGTATGGTGTACTCCTCAAGTAAGAGCTCGATCTGCTGTTCGAGGTCGGCAAGAGTGATAGGGTTTCTCTTGGTGCATGTTGAGTTCTTCTTATTACCACCACAGTGATAGTAAGAATAATTTTTCATCTGGCCTGTCTTCTTTACCATTTTTAATCTTTCTGTAGCGGTATACATTGAACCGCAAAGTCCACAACGAATAAGCCCAGTGAATGCAAATTCATGAGTCTGAGGGTGTGGTTTCCCAGCTCTATCAAAGATGGCCTGGACCCGATCAAATTCCTCAAGGGTGATCATTGGTTTGTGATTACCTTTATAGATTTTCTTACCCCAGTGGAAATTGCCAGTGTAGAAAATATTATTGAACATTTTATAAATCACACTCGGTGCCATCTCAACTCCACCGCTGTGTTTACTCTTAAGGGAACGGTAGCCCCACTCTTTGCTCGCAATCTCGGCAATTTTCTTTGGAGTGTAATTACCGGTGAGCATAAGGTCCCACATTTTACGGACCAAATGAAAACGTTCAGGATCAGGAAGGATAGTATGCTCAAGTCGCTCGTTAATATACCCAGCTGGTGCCTTCGAAGGGAACCAACCACGTTCAGCTTTTCCATGCATGCCTCGCTTGGTGTTTTTGCGTAGCTCAATGATGAACTGATTCGCCATGCCGCTTTCAACACTGAACAAAAGAACATTGTCATCAGGCAGATATTCACGTTCCATCGTTTGAATGGACTCGATAATGCCTTTCTGAAGCATCCAGCTGAGCTTTCCACTATCGATAGGATTGCGTGCGAGGCGATTGATCTGCCAGCAAAGAATTCCTTTTGCCTCGCCTTTTTCAATACGCCTGAGCATATCGTTAAAGATAGGTCGACCCGGCTGTTTGGCCGACTTTGCCTCAGTCAGAATTTCTTTGACTGAAATGCCAAGAGCGTTGGCTCGTTCTTTGAGCCTGTTCACTTGGTCCTCGATTGATTGTTCTTGTCGGTCCTCTGATTCAGAAGACTTACGAGCATACATGAAATATTGAACGTTTGTTGCCATAAGTGGGTAATGTTAATTGATAAAGGGTGTTGCTGTGTTACCTTCTTCGTGGGCTAATTGCAAGTCCTAGAAGGGCACATCTTCTGCTTTTATCTCACTTACAGCACTATCCACCCCCGACTCGTACGCACTATTTATTTTCTCAGTTTGCTCAAGCTTTCTAACAGCTGTCGTAGGGTATGTCAGGAGTTGCCGGCGATCATTCGGGTCCGGTTCTTGGAAGATAAGCCCGGCTGATTCGATGTTTGGCAGATAGTCGTAGCGAAGTCGAAACATGCCAAGGTTGCCACCGTAGAAGTGGGCATATTGCTTGAGCATGTCTTGTCGACTTACACCAGCTTTCTTTTCTTCGGGTACAGGATCACCGAATTCATCTACTTGATCCCGATTCCAAAGAGGCAGAATAATTTGCTGATAAAACTCATAGAGATAAGGAGATATTTCAAGCTCTTGAAAGAGTGATATCTTATTCCAGATTTCAAAACCAGTATCAATATCAAGTTCAGAAGCATACACTGTTGAACCTTCACGCTTACGATGCCAAACATTCAACAAGGTGACAGATTTGATGATGGAATAGATACGTTTGATGTCGCGCTGGTTTCTCGGTTGCGGATTTTTTATGTGAGCTAGGAATTTGTCTTGGACCATTTTCTCATTCTCGATAATGATCTCATCAATACCTTCTGCTTTGATTGCTTGTATACGTTTTATAAGAGCCTTACGGAGAGGATTTTCATTAAGCTCTTTGTAGTATTTCTTTTTGTCAGATTCTTTACGGGAAGATTGATGAATACCTGCAAAGATTTTTTCCTGATTAATTTCAGGACTAAGAAGAAGGAAACGAGTCATTTCTTGCTGGTCCATTTTGGCATTAGCTGAGCAGAATATAACTGAAGGAAAACCTCTCACAACAGCTGTCTTTGTTTTGGTCCCGCCTTTCTGAGTCTTATCGGTTATCTTGTGCCTAGTTTCTTTTTCATCATGTGATAGAAGTGATCGTAGTTTGGTGAGAAGTGTCGCATGAGGCATATCAAGGAAAATAATGATCTTTCTTGATAGATCGATGAAGTGTTCATTTGTTTCTTTTTTGTACACGCCAGTTTCATGGAGAAATGAAGTCGGCGATGCGCCGGCAAGTTTCATCACGTCTTCCTGCGGAAAGAGATGAGATATCTCAAGCGGGATAAAACTTTTACCTGAAGATGATGGTGCATTAAAGCTAATATTAAATTGTGCATTGTCGGTGTAGGCCGCAAGCATGGCAAGAAAGGTAATAATTTTATTACCGTCATCTTTCTTGATGGTAAGGTCCAATACTTCCCGGACCTGATCGAGGGTGATAGGTTCCGGTGGAGTAATGCGGTCCTTAATCTTGTCGAGTTCCTCTTTGATTGTAAGTGACTGTAGGTTCATTGTTTTGTAATTTATGTGTTAGTAATGGAAGTGTTTCGAGCCGTCGCTTATGAATAAGCTCGTGCTCTTCTTTGGTCATTGGCTTGTAGACGAGTTCCATCAAGCGCAAAAGCTGAGTCCCTTTTGCAAGAGCCTCATCTTTGCTTATATCCACTCCAAAGCGAGCCTTGTAGAGCTCTTGGAATTTCGTGATGTCTGCGTCCAAAAGCAACATGACTATTCCGAGTAAAGCTTGTTCTTCAAAGCTTTAATGCTGTCGAACATAGAACGAGCCTTCACCTCGACCTCGTCAGTGAAGTATTTGTTGGCGTATTCCTCGATGCGAGGCTCACGCTTGAACATAAACAAGGCTTTGCGAGGATTATCGCGGTCCAGAGATTCAAGTTTGAATCCGAGGCACAGCAAAAAGCTGGCACAGCCCAAGTCGTATGTCGTAAAGACATCTGATGGATCGGAATCTTCCGGTGACCATCTGGTTTTCTTTTTGATCATGGGTAATCGAATTAATTGGTAATGAATGCTCTAAACAAAAAGCCAAAGCATTGTGCTTTGACTGTAGTCGTCCGGGGGAAAGAAATGGACGGAACGATTATGGGTTTAATGTGGGCTCAATGTGACCCGAGGAAAATCATGGCGCGAGCTTGTATCCAACGCCTTTTATGTTTTTGATTAAGTCTTTATTTTTAGCTTTCTTTGCAGGTAATATGCCGAGTGCCTCTTTGATATTACGTATGACAAAAGTTAGATTGCGTTTGGTGGTTTTTGAAACGGATGCGCCGAGTACGTCTGCATAGGTCACCTGATTATTTTTAGCTATGGCTAGTTTGAGAAGGACTGCGAACTCCTGGCTCTTAGGATTGAAAATAGCTTGGGCAGTATTTAAACGAGCGGTAGCGGTAACCTTATCGATTGAAAGAGTGTTGGTCCCGATAGTTACAGAGATGAGATCATCATCGGTCTTGATAGGTTTAACACAATCACCAAAAGTGCTGATAACCCAGAAACTGACCCCCTTACCAATAACATTAAGGTCTTTAATGAGCTTCTCTTGCTCAAGTTTTTTCAAGACGAGTATCTGTTCGTTTACAGGGAATGAAGGTTGATCCTTGAGTAGAAACTTTAAAATACCAGATGGGCTTATCTGAGCTCTTTCATGTATTAAATCTTTGATGAATTGTAATTTTTCTCCAGCCTTCATTTTATGGTAATCGTAATATTCTCTTAATCTACTCTTTTTTAGCAGATTTTCCAATATAGTGAGCCTGAGTGTGGGGTAGCTAGACTTTCTGATTATCCCCAGTCATTTTGTTGCTGTATTTGACATATACCCCTAGGGGGTATATACTCTTGCTTATGAAATACATAGACGAAAAAGGAAAAGAAAAAATTATTAAGCAACTCAAACGCATTGAGGGACAGGTTCGCGGTTTACAAAAATTAGTCGAGAACGATACGTATTGCATTGATGTTATTACTCAAACATCAGCAGTCAAACAGAGCCTATCCTCTGTCGAGGATGTGTTAATGGAGAACCATTTAGGTCACTGTGTTCATCATCAGATGTCTTCTGGTCAAGTCGATAAAGCTAAAGGTGAAGTTCTCAAGGTTTATAAATTAAAAAGAAAATAATATGAAGATATCAATTTATTTAACATTAGGTTTAGTAGTCGTTGGTGTAATATTGGGCGTTGCTTTTGGGTACTATATAACTCCTGAATATAAAATATCGATGTATGATAAAAATGCCATGAGTCTTGGTCAGGCTGACAGGACTTTTGATCTTCGATATGTAAATGCCATGATTTCTCACCATAGAGGCGCCATGCTCCTTGCGGAACAGTTGGCTAAAAATACCACTCGTCCAGAAATGAAGACTTTGGCACAAAATATTCTTGCAGATGAGCCAAAAGCTATCGCTGAACTGTATTCATGGAAAAAGGATTGGTATGGAGATACAAAAAGTGTGAGAGATCCGATTGTAGCAAATCTTGGTTCGGCAGGAGAGACATTTGACTTACGTTTTCTCAACGCGATCATAGCTCACCATGAGGCTGGTATTGTTATGACAAAAGAGACACGACTAAAATCTAGTCGAGCTCAGGTATTGGATAATGCCAATGCGGTCGAGTCATTTCTTTCAAATGGTTTGGAAATGCTCAAGGGACTTAGAAGTACTTGGTACAACATCTAATAATCATGATTACACAAATTTTAAAAGTTAAGGGGATGCATTGTGCTAGTTGTGCTTCAATCATTACCAAGAAGCTCACTGCAATGCCTCATGTTAAATCGGTCTCGGTAAATTATGGAAATGAAAAAGCTAAGATCGACTATGATGATGCTCATACATCAATTGACTCAATGAATGATGAGATACGCAAGCTCGGATACTCTTTTGTCTCGGAAAATAATCAGGCCAAGAGTGATCATGATCATGCTCTCATGAAAGTAGATGAACTGGATGAACTTAGAAATAAAACTGAGTTTATCATTCCAGTCACAATCACGGTATTTGCTCTTATGATGTGGGACATTCTTGCTCGAACGACCACATGGATGCCAAATTTGCCAATTCCGATGGCACTTTTCAATACGATTTCAATGGTTATAGCGACCATAGCTTTATTCTGGGTTGGCAAACCGTATTTACTTGGTGTAACAAGATTCATAAGACATCGTGTTGCGAACATGGACACCCTCATTGGTCTCGGTACGCTTGTTGCTTATACCTACAGTATCCTTATAACACTTTTGCCTTCCTTGGGAACATTATTGCGTGTACCCGAGTATACCTATTTTGACGTAACAATTGTTGTTATCGGTTTTATAACATTAGGCAAATATCTAGAAGCACGATCGAAGAAGAAAACCGGAGATGCTATTGAAAAATTACTAAATCTTCAGGCAAAAACAGCTCTAGTTATCCGTAACGGTAAGGAGATGGAAGTAAAAATTGATGAAGTCGTTCACGGCGACAGAATTATCATAAAGCCGGGTAGTAAAATTCCGGTTGACGGGCTAGTTCTTGAAGGTAGTTCATTTGTTGATGAATCGATGGTCACTGGTGAACCGATTGCCGTTGAAAAAAAGATTGGTGATAGCGTTGTCGCTGGAACGATCAATACTAGTGGCTCATTTGTGTTTGAAGCTAAAAAGGTCGGTAAAGAAACTCTGTTATCTCAAATTATTAAAATGGTTGAAGATGCGCAGGGTAGCAAAGCGCCTATTGAGGCTCTTGCAGATAAGATATCGGGCATATTTGTTCCAATTGTGCTCATCATTGCTTTTGTTTCTCTTATCATCTGGCTTGTGGTCGGATCTCAATTCATCGGTTTTTCTCAATCAGTGTCTCTGGGTATTTTGTCTTTTGTAAGTGTCCTCGTGATTGCTTGTCCTTGTGCTCTTGGTCTTGCAACTCCTACTGCCATTATTGTTGGTGTTGGTAAAGGTGCTCGAAATGGAATTCTTATCAAAGATGCGGCATCACTTGAACACTTACATAAGGTAGATACGGTTGTGGTGGACAAAACAGGCACTATTACATTAGGCAAGCCAACAGTTGTTGATATTCATAATGAATCCAAATTGAGTAACGATGATTTCATTCGCATTATCGCAACACTCGAAAGTAAATCTGAACATCCCATTGCACATGCAATTACTCAATATGCTCATGACAAAAACATATCTTTAGCAAAAGCATTAAACTTCTCAATTATTCAAGGTAAGGGTTTGAAAGGTGTTGTGGACGATAAAGAATATTTTATTGGAAACGCTCAATTGATGAGTGAACTTAAAATTTCTTTCAATCAAAACCAGTTAGACCAATATACCTCAGAAGGGAAGACACCTGTTCTTATAAGTACCAAAGACAACTTTCTTGGATTTGTTATGGTCGCAGATGAAGTGAAGAGAGAATCAAAAGATGCGGTAGCGAGTTTACACAAGCTCGGCATAAAAGTAGTTATGCTTACCGGTGATGAAGAGAAAACTGCAAAATATATAGCTTCGCAAGTTGGTATAGACGAAGTGATTGCACATGTATTACCACAGGACAAGATGGACAAGATCAAGGCGTTACAAGCACAAGGTAAAATCGTGGCCATGGCTGGTGATGGTGTGAATGACGCGCCAGCGCTCGCACAAGCCAATGTTGGTATTGCTATGGGTACTGGAACTGATGTAGCAATAGAATCAGCAGGCATAACACTTCTTCATGGTGATATCTCAAAACTAGTAAAGGCTATTAAACTCTCAAAGATAACTATGCGAGGGATTAAGCAAAACCTCTTCTGGGCTTTTATCTACAATGTTGTTGGCATTCCACTTGCCGCCGGTTTGTTTTATCCACTCTTCGGTTGGTTGTTGAACCCAATATTCGCAGGTTTTGCCATGGCTATGTCGTCGGTGTCGGTTGTATCAAATTCACTTCGTATTAAAGCTAAAAAATTATAATTACTATGAACACACAAACACAAAAATACACTTTCCACGTTCATGGCATGCACTGCAATGCATGTGTGCTCATGATAGAGAGTGAGCTTGGTGATCTGCCAAATATCACTCATGTTAAGTCGAGTCTCAACAATCATTCGGTAGAAGTTATTGGTGATTTTGGAAATAAAACACCAGAACTGATTGCTATAGAACTCACAGTGCCACTCAAATCACACGGATATACTGTATCAGTTGAAAAACAAGTTCATGACAAAAAATGGTCAGACTTTAAGATTGCAGTACCAATAGCTTTAGGTTTTGCTGTGCTCTTTGTTATGTTGCAGAAAATGGGAATCGTAAATCTTGTCAGTGCGGGAAACGTAACTTATGGAACGGCATTTGTGATTGGCATCATTGCATCACTTTCAACCTGTATGGCAGTAGTTGGCGGTTTAGTTCTCTCAATGTCAGCTACATTTGCCAAAGAAGGAGATAAGGTGAGACCTCAACTCATGTTCCATATTGGGAGAATAGTTTCTTTTTTTATTCTCGGTGGTGTTATTGGCGCAATTGGATCAGCTTTTACATTAAATACCTCTGCAACATTTATACTGGGTTTGATTATTGGGATAGTTATGTTCATTCTCGGTATCAATCTCCTTGATACATTCCCTTGGGCTAAAAAACTTCAGCCATCGATGCCAAAGTTTATTGCAAAACATGCTCACGGTGTTTCAAGGTTCAATCATACACTTACTCCGCTTCTTGTCGGTATTGCAACATTCTTCCTGCCATGCGGATTCACTCAATCAATGCAACTTTATACACTCACAACAGGAAGTTTCTTACAGGGCGGGCTCACCATGCTTGCATTTGCACTCGGCACATTACCAGTCCTGGCTCTTATTAGTTTCAGTTCATTCAGTATTCAAAAAAGTTCAAAGGCTGGAATATTCTTCAAAACTGCAGGACTTATCGTGATTATGTTCGCAGTATTTAATCTTATTAATAGCTTGGTGGTAATCGGATTTTTACCTCCCATATTTAATTTTTAGTATAATCATATTTATGAAAGCAACCGTATTATCAATAATCATAGCGATCGTTCTCATTGGCGGGGCTTTTATGCTCGCAAATAACAATAGTGCTACAAATTCCACAGCGAATGTGAACAATGTAAGTATTGTTGATGGTAAACAAATAATTGAGATTACTGCGCGTGGCGGTTACCAACCTAGAAATAGTGTGGCCAAAGCGGGGGTCCCAACAATAATAAGATTTGAAACCAGCGGGACATTTGATTGTTCATCATCCGTTAGGATTCCAAGCATGAATATCTTCAAGTCTCTTCCTCAAACAGGATCTACAGATATTGATGTCGGAACTCAATCAGTTGGTAAACTTGTGGGTTCCTGTGGAATGGGTATGTATCCTTTTTCAGTTGAATTTAAGAGCTAGACTTCTTCAGAGTGTTCCGGTATGTTCGTTGTGCGATGAAAACATTTATAAAAGCACGGGCGAAAGATACCAATGGCACAAGCTTTGTTGGCTATCTTCAAGCGGATTATGAGCACATGTTCGCATTATTTAGCTTTCCCAATGATAGGACCAGAGATGATGAGTGGAGATCATCGAACAAGAAGACTCGCTTTGAGTGGGCGTTCAAAACTAATGGTAAGAAACCAACGGTAGTCACAATTTATGACTACAAAGATAATCGACAGCTTGAAGACATCGATATGTGGCACGTGGGGTATAAGGGGTCCGAGAAGGATGTTAAGGATTTCTTTAGAAAGCTTCATTTGTTTGTAATGCCGAAAGTATAAGAGCAGTTATTTGGAATTTCCGAATAACTCAAAAGTGAGCTAGATGTAAGGCTAAACCTAACATCCAGCTACAAAATGAGAAAAACGGAACTTTTAATTTGAAATCGGTGTATTAAAAGTTAGGGGCTTAACTTTTAACGATAGCTTTTTCGTGAATTCCCTTGTTTTTCTTGGGCGTAATAAGATTTAAGCCATCAAAAACGTGAATTTGTGCCTATTTTATCCATATTTTCACGATTATCTTGACTAAAACAGTGAAAATGGCTATACTATATGGCATATGGCAAAAACCCCAGCAGTTTTTAATAAGATCAATATTCTAAGGGAAAGGTACTACAAATCCTTTCCTGGCAAAGAGTCGCTAATCAAACTTATTAGCGAGGCGGAAATTCCTGAGCAGGTATATAACTCGAATGCGATCGAGAATAGTACTTTGAGTCTCGAGGAAACAGAAAAAATTCTCCTTCAAATCGATCTTGATCGTTTTATATCAGAGCGTGAAATCTTTGAGGCAAAAAATCTTGCTCGTGTGGTCGGCTACATAGATAAGAGAGCAAAGGAACAAGAATTGACGAAAGAGGTTATTCTCTCACTTCATAAAATGCTTTTATCGAATATTCGTGACGATATTGCCGGTAGATTTCGTAAAGATAATGAGTTTGTTCGTGTCGGTAGTCATATCGCACCCGCCCCTCAAGAGATAGAGGGAAGTATGGATAAGATGATTGCGGAATATAATGCTTCCGTCGGTGAAAATATCATAAAGAGAATTGCCAAGCTACATCTCGCTTTTGAGTATCTCCACCCATTTTGTGATGGTAATGGTCGTATTGGTCGTGTCATCAACAACTACCTTCTTATTCGAGAGGGGTATGTTCCTATCAATATCAAATTTATCGATAGAAAGAAATATTATGATGCATTCAAGGAGTTTGATGCCAAAGGTACCACTGTTGTTATGGAAGAAATTGTAGCTAAAGCTTTGACCAATAGTTATCACAAACGCTTGGCATATCTTGAGGGTAAGAAAATTGTAGACCTAGCTGATTGTGCAAAGTCTCATAAGATTTCGCATTCAAATCTTATTAACAAAGCTAACCGTCAAACCATCGAAGCGTTTCTTGAGAAGGGAGTGTGGAAGATAGGAGATGAACCTTCGCAATAACAAGAAAAATATGAGCACAAAAGAAATTACAATTAACCAAAATACGACCAAAGAGCAGGAGAGAACAGAACTTCATCGTGCTATTTGGCAGATCGCCAACGATCTTCGTGGGAGTGTTGATGGTTGGGATTTCAAAACATATGTGCTCGGTATGCTTTTCTATCGCTTTATCAGTGAGAATCTAACCAATTACATCAATGCTGATGAACGACGGTCTGGCAAAAAAGATTTTGACTATGCAAATCTCTCCGATAAACAGGCAGAATTCGGTCGCTCAGATACTGTAAAAGAGAAGGGCTTTTATATTCTGCCAAGCGAATTATTTGTGAATGTCCGGAAGAATGCCCGTAATGATGCCAATCTTAATGAGACTTTGTCTAAGGTTTTTAGAAATATTGAGAATTCAGCAAAAGGTGCAAATAGCGAGGATGATCTCAAAGGATTGTTTGATGACCTAGACGTTAACTCAAACAAGCTCGGCAATAATGTAGAAAGAAGAAACCAAAAGCTTGTGAAATTGCTCGAGGCAATCGGCGATCTTCGACTCGGTAACTATTCAGACAATACCATTGATGCCTTCGGTGATGCCTACGAATTCCTCATGACAATGTATGCCTCAAATGCAGGTAAATCCGGTGGAGAGTTCTATACTCCACAGGAAGTAAGTGAACTCCTTGCCCAGATCACAACTGTAGGTAAGAAAGAGGTAAATAAAGTCTATGATCCTGCTTGCGGGTCCGGCTCACTCCTTCTTAAATTTGCAAAAGTACTTGGTAAAGAAAACGTTCGACTCGGATTCTACGGACAAGAGATCAACCTGACGACATACAACTTATGCCGTATCAACATGTTTTTGCATGATATAAATTACAACCATTTTGATATTGAACTTGGTGATACTCTCACTGATCCAAAACACTGGGATGATGAACCGTTTGACGCGATTGTATCAAACCCGCCCTATTCAATAAGATGGGACGGCGACAGTAATCCCTTGCTTATTAACGATCCACGTTTTTCACCAGCCGGAGTTCTTGCGCCAAAGAGTAAGGCAGACTTGGCCTTCACTATGCACATGCTCTCATGGCTTTCAACGAGTGGTACTGCTGCCATTGTCGAATTTCCTGGAGTCCTATATCGTGGCGGTGCTGAGCAGAAGATTCGCAAGTATCTCATAGACAATAACTACATCGATGCGGTTATCCAATTACCACCAGACCTTTTCTTCGGTACAACAATCGGAACTTGTATTATCGTTCTTAAAAAGAGTAAGAAGGATAACAAAACTCTGTTTATCGATGCCTCTAACGAGTTTGTTCGTAATGGAAATAAAAACAAACTTACTGATGCGAACAGAACAAAAATTCTAGATGCATTTACTAACCGCAAAGATATAGAGCACTTTGCAAAACTAATTGAGAATAAAGTTATAGCTGAGAACGATTACAAGATTGACATTTCGTCGTATGTTGATCAGAAAGACACTCGTGAAGTAGTGAATATCACTGAGCTCAATTCAAAGATAACCCAAATTATTGCGCGACAAAATGAGCTCAGAACAGCAATTGATGAAATCATCGCAGATATTGAAGGCACAAAATGATATGACAAAACACCAAAGTAAAATCGAAAGATTAATTGCAGAACTTTGTCCAAAGGGTGTTCAGTCTTTTGGTGTTGGAGAAGTCTGTCATATTAGCCGAGGCCGGGTCATGTCAAAAGATTATCTAAAGGCCAATGAAGGAGAATATCCGGTTTATTCATCTCAGACAGCAAATGATGGTGTCTTTGGAAAGATAAACACATTCGATTACGATGGAGAGTATGTGACGTGGACCACTGACGGCGCTAATGCAGGCTCAGTGTTTTATCGTAATGGGAAATTTAGTATCACCAATGTCTGCGGTTTACTCAAACCAAAGAAGAATGATCTAAACACAAAATTTCTTTCTTATATCTTGGGTACGCGAGCGAAGTCTTATGTTAATGCCGGTATGGGTAATCCGAAATTGATGAGTAATGTAATGGCAACGATCGAGATACCTATTCCACCACTTGCGGTCCAGGAAGAAATTGTCAAAATTCTTAATAGTTTTACTGAGTTAGAGGCTGAGTTAGAGGCTGAGTTAGAGGCTAGGAATAAACAATATAAGTATTACAGAGATGAGTTGTTAGACATAAAAGATGCAGAATATAAATCTCTAGGCGAAATTGGAACCCTAATTAGGGGTGGCGGATTGCAAAAGAAAGATTTTGTTCAAGATGGTGTTGGATGTATTCATTATGGCCAAATTTATACTCACTACGGGACATTTGCAGATAAGACAAAATCATTTGTATCACCAGAATTAGCAAAGAAGTTAAAGAAAGCACAAAAAGGTGATGTGTTGATTGCGGGTGTTAGTGAAAATATTGAGGATGTGTGTAAGCCATTGGGGTGGTTAGGTGATGAAATCTGTATTAGCGGTGACATGTTTGCATTCCGCCATAATCAGAATACAAAATTTATTACTTATCTTTTACAGACTACAAATTTTCATAAATATAAAGAGAAATTTGCACAAGGTGCTAAAGTTACTCGCGTAAAGGCTGATAAGATATTAAATTTCAAAATCCCAGTTCCATCTTTGGAAGAGCAAGAAAGAATAGTGTCAATTCTGGATAAATTTGATGTTCTTACAAACGATATCTCTATTGGCTTGCCGGCTGAACGTCGGGCTCGTCGGTCCCAATATGAATACTACCGAGGCAAGCTTTTAACATTCAACGAGTATGTCAACTAACAACAAATACAATCTGGTCGCTGAGAATACTCAAAGCACTGTGGTGTCTGAATACACGCCGGATGGTGTTCGCGTTGCTCATTATCAAAGTGAGGCGGATCTAGAAAAGGCATTTATTAAACAGCTCGAGACTCAGGCCTATGAATATTTAAAGATTACATCAGAAGATGACCTGGTTCTCAATCTCCGAAAACAACTCGAGAAATTAAACAATTTTACTTTTACCGATAGCGAATGGGACCGTTTCTTTAAGGGTGAGATATCAAATCCTAATCAGGGAATAGAAGAAAAAACAGCAACTATTCAAGAAGATCATGTTAAGAATCTGACTAGAGATGACGGAACTGTAAAGAATATCTATCTCATTAAAAAAGAGAATATTCATGACAATAGTCTGCAGGTTATTAACCAATATGCCACTGAAGATGGACAGCGTTCAAATCGTTACGATGTGACGGTCCTGGTTAACGGTCTTCCATTGGTCCACATTGAACTTAAACGACGAGGTGTCGCTATTCAAGAGGCTTTCAATCAAATAAACAGATATCAGCGAGAGAGTTTCTGGGCAGCTGCCGGCTTGTTTGAGTATGTACAACTATTTGTAATCTCAAACGGCACTCACACGAAATATTACAGCAACACTACACGAGCACAGCACATAAAGGAATCTACCGAAGGTGCCGCCAAGAAAGGCAAGAGAACAAGCAATAGTTTTGAGTTCACAAGTTGGTGGGCAGATGCTACCAATCGCCCTATCACTGATCTGATGGACTTTGCGAAAACATTTTTTGCAAAGCATGCACTTTTGAATATTTTGACTCGTTATTGTGTATTTACCTCAGATCGTCTTTTGCTTGTTATGCGTCCGTATCAGATTGCGGCCACTGAGAGAATACTGAACCGCATTGAAGTAAGTACCAACTACAAACAACTCGGCACAACTGAGGCAGGTGGATACATCTGGCATACCACCGGCTCAGGTAAGACCCTCACCAGCTTCAAGACTGCTCAATTGGTCAGCAAGCTACCGTTCATTGATAAAGTTATCTTTGTGGTGGACCGAAAGGATCTGGATTATCAGACAATGCGAGAGTATGACAAGTTCGAGAAGGGTGCAGCAAACAGCAATACCTCTACAGCCATTCTTACTCGCCAACTAAGCGATACCAATGCTCGCATTATCATAACGACGATCCAAAAACTCGATCGGTTTATTGATAGAAACTCTGGGCATACCATCTTTGATGGACACGTGGTCCTTATTTTCGACGAATGTCATCGTTCACAATTTGGTGATATGCACGCGGCTATTACTAAAGCCTTCAAGAATTATCACATCTTCGGATTTACTGGTACGCCGATATTTGCAGTGAATGCATCATCCGGCGGCAGACCTGATCTTCGAACTACAGAGCAAGCCTTCGGTAGCAAACTTCATACATATACAATCGTCGATGCGATCGCTGATAAAAACGTCCTTCCGTTTAAGGTTGATTATGTTTCTACCGTTCGTGAAGCTGAAGATATTGAGGATAAGAAGGTTAGCGACATTGATAGAGAAGCTGTACTTGCTGCGCCTGAGCGTCTTTCTAACATCGTGAGTTATATCAGGGAACACTTTGATCAGAAGACTAAACGTAACAGTTTTTACAAACTCAAAGATAAAAGATTGGCCGGTTTCAACTCCATCTTCGCCGTTTCCTCAATTGATGTTGCCAAGAAATACTACGCTGAATTCAAAAGACAGCTTGCTGATTTGCCAAGTGATAAAAGATTGAAGGTTGCTTTGATATATAGCTTTGGCGTAAACGATGAGGATGCAGATGGAATGATCGATGAGAATTCTGAGGATACATCTGGGCTTGATGTAAGTTCAAGAGATTTTCTAGACTCAGCGATTGTTGATTACAATTCGCTGTTCGGTACAGCGTACGATACATCATCGGATAAATTTCAAAACTACTACAAGGATGTAAGTCAAAGAGTTAAGGATCGGGAGATTGATGTCCTTATCGTGGTAAATATGTTCCTAACCGGATTTGACGCCACAACTCTCAATACCTTGTGGGTAGATAAAAATTTAAGACTACATGGACTTCTTCAGGCATACTCACGAACAAACCGAATCCTTAACAGCGTAAAGACATTCGGAAATATTATATGTTTCCGTAACCTGGAGAAAGCGACAAATGAATCAATAGCACTATTTGGTGATAAGGAAGCAAGTGGAATCGTACTACTCAAATCATACGCCGAATACTATAACGGGTACAAAGATGGAAATAAGGAAGTGCGAGGATATGCGAGCTTGGTGGCCGAGCTTCAGGAAAAGTTTCCGGTTGGTGAACGTATAATCGGTGAGCAGAATCAAAAAGACTTCATCAAACTTTATAGCGCAATTTTGCGTGTGCGTAATATCCTGGCAACATTTGATGAATTTGCAGGCAATGAAATCCTGTCAGAGCGAGATGTCCAGGATTATCACAGTGCCTACATCGATCTTTACAACGAATTCCGCAAGAATGTGGAAGAAGAAAAAGAGAACATCAATGATGACGTGGTCTTTGAAATGGAACTCATTAAACAAGTCGAGATCAATATCGATTATGTACTCGGACTCATAAAGAAATACCACGAGGACCACATCAAGAATCGTGAACTTCTGGTTGATATCAACAAAGCTATCGATTCGAGCGTTGAGTTGCGTAACAAAAAGGATCTTATCAATCAGTTCATCACTTCTCTCGATGTTCACTCAATCGTCGATGAGGATTGGCGTAAGTTCGTTGAAGAAAAGAAAGTGGAAGAACTCGAGCAAATTATTAAGAATGAGAACCTTGATCGTGAAGCGACTTATAAATTCATCAAGAACGCTTTTCGCGACGGAAGTGTGCCAGCAACCGGTACCGCAATCAGCAAGGTCCTACCACCGGTATCACGCTTTTCTCCAACAGGCGAGCGTAGTCAGAAACGTGAGAGTGTTCTAAGTAGGCTAACCAGTTTCTTTGAGAGATTCTTTGATATTTCAGGCGGCAAGTTTTCTGAATAAATTACTCATATGAATACATTCAAATCTTCAGCAATACAGATACTCAAGAAAGCCGGCAAGCCTTTACATGTTTCTGAAATCACAAAGCTAGCATTAGAGAGTGGTTTGCTGGTAACCGAAAGCGCGGTCCCTGAGGCGACTATGGGTGCCCAGATATATACGGACATCAAGAATAAAGGCAAAGCATCTGATTTTATTCAAACGTCAAAAGGTACTTTCGCTTTGAATGCAGGCAAGGAAGCAAAGATTCCTACCATAAAGACTATTGAGAAAGAGAAGATAGAGGACGAAAAAATAATTGTTGAAGGTGGCTATACTGGTAAGGGCGGTGAACACTTGGTAACGAGCGAGCTTCTTTTTCGTGGATATAACGCAAGTATTATGAGTGTTGATGTAGGTGTGGACGTATCAGCTATCAAGGATAATAAATTCTTTGGTATCCAGGTGAAGACATCAAACTCCAACAAGTTTGATGTGTACAATTTTCATATCCGCAGAGTTTCTTTTGAACGACATAATCAAGGCAATATCTTCTACATATTTGTGTTGAGAGATGTGGAGAATAAATTCCTCATACTTCCATCGAGTGAGATTGAGCGAAAGATAAAAGAAGGTGCAATCTATGCTGTGAACAATAAAACTGGTTATGCTCTGTTGATAAAAATTCGTGATGGCAAGATATTTCTTGGTAGTGGTCATGACATGAGCTACTTCCTCGGTAATTGGGATTTGATTAAATAGCCATGTCAAAAAATGTATTATCTCTCAACTATATAAATGCCAAGAAATTCTTTTTAGAACAAGAGAGTTATACGAATATTGATCTGCCCCCTTATTTTACATTCGGTAAAACTATTTCAGCGATAAATACTAAATTAAATAATTCAGAGATCTCTTTCAATGAATTAAAATCAGCAAAAACCAACGAGACGATTAACCATGTCCTGTATGGCAATAAGGACGGTAAATACGCTTGGAGAAAGTACGAGTTAATACATCCTCTTGTCTATGTCTCTTTAGTAAACATTATCACTCAAAAAGATAATTGGAAGGTTGTACAAGATAGATTTAAGGAATTTCAGAAAGATAAGAGAATCGAATGCGAAAGTATTCCTGTGCTTAAAGATCACAAATCCAAGCAAAAAGCGGCACAGATCTCACAATGGGTTGAGAGTGTTGAAAAGAAATCCATCACATTATCATTAGATTATAAGTTTTTGTATCAAACTGATATAACTGATTGCTATGGGTCTATTTATACCCACTCAATACCATGGGCGATTCATACAAAGACTATCTCGAAAACAAAACGCAATTATGGTGATTTGTTTGGAAACAAAATCGATCACCATATTCAGGCAATGAATTGTGGCCAGACAAACGGTATTCCTCAAGGAAGTATACTGATGGACTTTATAGCTGAGATGATTCTTGGTTATGCTGACACAAAGATCTCAGAAAAATTAAATATTCAATTGAATGGTAAAAAATTTCACATACTCAGATATAGAGATGATTATAGGATTTTTGTGAATGATATTACTGATGGCGATACTATTTTGAAATGTATAAGTGAAGTACTAATAGATTTTGGTTTTCGTCTAAATACAAGTAAAACCTGTCATTGCGACGATATAATTTCTGGTTCGATCAAGCCGGATAAACTTGATGCTATAAAATACGGAAGTGTGCCAAAGAAATTTTCGAAAAAAGAGTTAATGAATCAATTATTGATCGTTCAGCAAATCAGCAAAGATTATCCAAATGCCGGTACATTGAAGGTTAGGATGTCAAAAATCATCGATGCTGTTAAGGTTAAAGATTTCTATTATCAGCAAGAATTTATAGCCGGTTTACTGACTGATATTGCATACAATAACCCGAATACGTTTCCCGTTGTGGCATCGCTGTTATCAAGCTGTATTTCCAAGTTAACTTTCAAATCAAAAAAAGAAATCCTATCAAGAATCGAAGACAAAATGTGTAATCTATCAAATATCGGATTGATAGAAATATGGATGCAAAGAATTGCTATTAGATTCAAATTCAAGCTTTCTTTAAAAGAAAAGCTGTGCAAACTTGTGTATGGTTCGAGTGATCAGATATTTGTTAATACATGGATTACTGATGCCGCAATCAAAAAACTTATAGAAGATAGATCATTTATAAATAAGGCGAAGATTGGAAAGATGAAAATAGTTATCGACAAGCGAGAAGTTCAATTATTCAATAATTATTACAATTAATTTTTTATGTCAGAATATTACAAAGCAAGCAGGGGTCCAGCCTGGAACTATGGCGGTCAAAATTGGAAATTGAGTAGATCAAAGATTGATTTATTCTTAGAATGTCCAAGATGTTTTTATATCGACAATAAACTTGGAGTAAAGAGGGTCCCGCCATTTCCTTTTTCAATCAATAGTGCAGTCGACCATCTATTAAAGCAGGAATTTGATTCTCTGAGGATTAAGAATGAGCAACATCCTCTTCAGAAGGAATATGGTATCGATGCTCGACCTGTATCTCATGAGGAATTGGATGAGTGGCGTAGGAATTTTGGTGGTATTAGATATATACACGAACCAACTGGTCTAATAGTGACTGGTGCGATTGACGATCTTTGGATTAATAGTAAAGGTGAATATATTGTTGTTGATTACAAGGCAACTGCTAAAGATGAAGCTGTAAAAGCATTGGACAAAGAATGGCAGGATGGCTACAAAAGACAAATGGAAGTATATCAGTGGTTATTAAGAATGAATGGGTTAAAAGTATCGAACACAGGTTATTTCGTTTATTGCACAGGAAAGATGGACAGAAAAGCTTTTGATAAACGCATAGATTTTGATGTGAATCTTATCGAATACGTGGGTAATGATTCGTGGGTGGAAGATACTCTATTTAAAATTAAAAAATGTCTTGACGGTGATAAAATCCCAGCTTCCAGCCATGATTGTGATTGGTGTAATTATTGGAATGCTAGAAGGGGGATTGAGCCTTAAAGTAAGTCATATTTTCAGTATTGACAAAAGTATAGTATAGGTGTATAATTGTATTGTAGTTCTTTGATACGAATTGTGAGTTGGTCATAGCGAAAAGCGGCTCAATCTTGGGCCCCTCCTCGCTATGACCACACCGGCCCATAGTGCCTCCTCGGCGTAGAGGGAAACCAAAAAGAAAGGAAACTGACCATGGAAACCATGCTCAGCAAAGCGCTCCGCGAATTCACGACCGGACCGCTCAATCAGCTCATCGTGAACCTCGGTGGCCAGGACGGCGACCAGTGGGAACAACAGCTCAAGCAGTTCCTCCGCAAGGAGCCCTGCTGGACCAATGGCAACGTCACGCAAGTGGCGCAGCCGAAACCCACACCCTCGATCCTCGAGCTCGTCTCGACGGTCGTGGTCCCCGCAACCACCGTCAACCTCGTCGCCAAAGAGAAGTTCGTTCGTGACACTGGCCGCAAAGCCAAGGTCAAGATCAGCTATCTCGGCGACAACTTCACCGAATGGTTCCTCTCGGGCTCCGGCAAAACCGAAAACCCGATCAGCGAACAGACGCTCCGCTACCACAAGTTGCGGCAGTCCTCGGTGGACGGTCCCATCATCGCTGAACTCGGCGGTGTGGAGAAGTCGGAAACGACGCTCTCTGAGATGTTTGCCCTCATGGAAAAGCAGGGCAAGGGCGAAGACGGTGTTCTCCTGAACAACGGCTACGCTAACATCTTCTACATCAAGGACCAAAATGGTGTGCTTCGCGCGGTCCTCGTGTTCTGGCGCGACGACGGCTGGTGCGTCTTTGCGTACTCCGTCGGGTACCCGCGCAGGTGGGATGATGGCTACCAGGTGTTCTCTCGCAATTCTGTTCTCGAATCCTCGGAACCTTCGGCTCCGGCTGCCTAGCCTGATCCTTTGTCCCTTGGACACTTTGACCCTCAGTCTGCTTCGGTGGATTGGGGGTCAATTTTTTATATTTAAATTTCTCTTGCTATACTTATTTCTGAAAT
This sequence comes from uncultured Candidatus Saccharibacteria bacterium, assembly GCA_964576745.1. Lineage (GTDB taxonomy): Bacteria > Patescibacteriota > Minisyncoccia > Phycocordibacterales > PALSA-1337 > C7867-002. Next base: position 29,859 of record CAZNUY010000001.1, read on the forward strand.
CATGTGTTACGTGACGGTTACGGCTTTCATGTCATGGTCTTAGGATTTTTTTCTCGAGAGTCACACTGGGTATGCCTTGTGTGAGAGTGGGGAAAGTATCTTCAAAAAAATAACAAGAATTGGTATATGAGATTAGTGGACTTTGAGGTCCCGGATAAAATTCAGCTGGTCATGGTTTGGCTGGCGGTGATATAGATGATCTTGTATACGATAACGCTGGTGTGCTTCGCGCGGTCAACGTGAACTGGAACGACGACGGCTGGAACGTCAATGCGAACTCCGTCGAGAACCCGAACAGGTGGAATGATGGCAACCAGGTGTTCTCTCGAAACTGTTGGTTTTCTCCTCGGCTTAAGGTCGGGGAGTTTTTGCTTGCAAACCTTTCTTCCAGCCACCAAGTTGTCGCCCGATTTCCTCAAGTCTTCCGATTAGGTCCGAGTATGTATCAGTTGGAATAATTTTACTTTCCCATGCGAGTTGCACAAAGAACTTCACAATATCAAGTTTTGTGATGGCTTTGTTTAATATTGGTATTTTGTGTTCAGGTGGGAGATAAGAAAGACAGAATGTGTATTCAAGTACATCAAGAAAAGCCTGTTCAATTCTGTTTCCAATTCCATACCGCTCGATTTTCGGAAAATCACGATGGATAGAGAGCCAAAAACGATATGTCTCTTTCGATTTGAGAATTACCTGTGGTAATTCTCGGGGGGGGGGGTAATATGATCCTTATTAGTATGAGTCATGAGTATAAGAATATCATATCCATCAAAAATCTATGCGATGCGTGGACCGAATTTATATGTGGCAAGAAATCTAAAAAGGACGTTGCTGAATTTTCTTTGAATCTCTCTCAAAACATTTTCAAATTGCACGAGGAGCTGCGAACAAAAACATATAGACATGGTGCATACGAAGCTTTTTCGATAAGTGATCCGAAGCCGAGAAGTATTCACAAGGCTACGGTCCGAGATAGATTATTACATCATGCTATTTACAGGATTTTGTATCCCTATTTTGATAAAAAGTTTATTTATGATTCTTATTCCTGTCGAAAGTTCAAAGGAACACATCGAGCGTTAAATCGGTTTAATGATTTCGTGATGAAAGTATCACAAAGCAATAGTAGGGCATGCTGGGTTCTGAAATGCGATGTAAGAAAGTTTTTTGCGTCTATTGATCATGAAAAACTCATTGAAATATTCGAGCGACATGTTAATGATATGGAAACGATCTGGCTTGTAGAGCGCATTGTTGAGAGTTTTCAAAGTACTGGTCCAGGAAAGGGTTTGCCTTTAGGTAATCTGACCTCGCAACTCTTGGTAAATGTTTACATGAATGAGTTCGACCAGTTTGTGAAGCACAAGCTCAAAGCTAAGTATTATATTCGGTATGCCGATGACTTCGTTATTATTCATCATGAGAAAGGTGTGTTGGTGGATGTACTGCCAAAGGTTCAGAGCTTTCTCAGTGAACAGCTAAAGCTGTCTCTTCATCCAGATAAAGTGTTTATTAAGACAGCTTCATCAGGTGTAGATTTTCTGGGCTGGGTCCATTTTCCGCACCATCGAGTGATACGGACAACAACAAAAAATCGTATGTTCAAGAAAATCAAAGATTCTCAAGAAAAGCCGGAAGTTGTTCAATCGTATCTCGGGCTTTTGAGTCATGGAAATGGGTGGAATTTACAAAAGAGGATTAAGCCCAAGATAGGCAGAGTTCATTAGTAGTCTTGTAATTTAAGTAATTCTTACCCCATAATTAGCCCCTAAGTGCCCCTGTGTACGCTTTTCAGGCGGAGTTCGAGGGTGATTACAAACATATGATTTCAAAACAAGCGTTAGAAGAATTCAAAGAGATTTGGCGACAGGAAAACCCTGGCCAAGATATCGACGACGCAACCGCAATGGATCAGGCGGTAGCTTTGCTTACTCTCATGGACACAGTCTACAGGCCGGTGAAGAAAGAGTGGCTGGAAAAGTATAAGAGTGAAGTGGCCAAAGAAAATAGTGAAGGCAAGGGTGGGGTAACTCAATAATTTTACCCGTAATAACGGGAAATTAACGGGAAGGCACTTTTGCATGAAATAGTGAGTGAGAGTGTGGGGTAAAGACTGATAAAACAGTTAAATAACAGTCTTTGACTTATAGATCAAGAATTACAAAACAGAGTAGGTGATTGCCGTTAAAAAACGGTGAAAAAACGGGTGCGAGTCACCATTAGAAAAAGGTGAAAAAATGGGCAGACCAACTTTCAGCAGAAATTTCGGTGGTTCGATAGAATACAGAGTAGAAGTGTAGGGTAAAACTGCAATTGTAATTTAAGTACAACAAAACTATCCGTTGTTAATACAACGCAAAAGCAACGTGCATCCACCTGCAAATGCAGGTAAAATGCAGGAGTAATTATTATTTAGATATAGTGAGCGCAGGTGTGGGGTAAGAGTCTTTGAAGCTTGGAATGTAGATCGTAGCGTCATCGATTTTCTCGAATATATTTCTAACCTGCGCCACTACGCGACCCCAGAAATATTTGTAGCATTTTGTCAGGACGATAAATTACAGTTTTATTGTATAATTTACTATATGAAAACAAAATACAATCAAGGTTATATCGCACTTCTAGTCATGCTGATTACTGGATTAATAATAGTTATATTAATGTTACAGCAATACAAAAAATCAGGATTAATCAGACAAGATAATTCAAAATTAATAGATTCAGATGTCTTAAATAATACCGTAACACCGATAGATAGTGCTAAAAATATAAAAGATGTTTTAGAGAAAAGGGATCAGGGTTTACTAAATAATTAAGGACAATCATTCGGATCATAAGTGATTCTCACATCACCATCTTGTTTCTCTATAGTATCTGGATCTGTGCCACCATCTTTAAGAGTAAAGTCATTTTGTTCCATTGTTGCAAAAGATAAATAATATCCCTGATATATGATTACACATGCAACAAAATTATTATTTACGCTATTATAGACCCTGATTCTTTGGGGATTTGAGCTTGTGCCTTTGAAATATGAGTATCCATTTATTAATATATCTCTACCACCAGATGTTATTATGTTTGTACTGTATGATGGGTATGGTATTGACGATAATACAGGTCTTAGTAAATTCCCAAGTGTTGGCCAGCCGTGCGGTGTGTCACTGTAGTAAAAATTTGCTGACCCAATAGGTGGCCAATCACCATTATTTTGATAGTATAATTCAAGAGCTGTTCTCATTGTCGTTATATCTCTTGATGCTTTGGCATAGCCAGCTTTCTCTTTGGATTTTTGAGTTGAAGATATTACGACACTAGATAATAATCCAATTATTGATATAACTACCAATAGTTCTAGTAATGTAAAACCTCTTTTCATTCTAGATAATTATATCATGATATAATTTCATAGTGAAAAAACTAGTTATTGCTACAATATTTATTCTATTTATTACGGCTATTTATTTTGATTATAAACCAGATAAAAATATCTCATTACCAATTTTACAACTTTATCCCGAGACTATTTATCAAGGAGATCCAATTTTTATAATAATAAATGCAAGTTCAACTCCTAAATCAGTTTTGTTTGATAAAAAAGAAATAAAAATCTCAAAATACAATGATTCATATATTGGTTTGGTCGGTATAGATTTACATGAAGTTAAGAAAGATCATCAAATTAATCTTGAATTAATGAATGGAATAAAAATTGATAAATCAATCGTATTGGTAATGAGAATGAAGGAAGAGAAGCCACTTGGAATACCAGATAGTCTCGGAGGTAATACCAAAAAAGCAGGGGAGAGTTTGCTGAGTAATATTACAAAAGAGAATGCAAGTATAAATAATATTAAATTAGACCCAAAATCCTTTTGGCAAAACAGTAAATTCAACCCACCTTTGAAAACATTGTTCATTACAGATAATTATGGATACAGTAGAAATACCGTAGGTTATTCTATAGCTCATAAAGGTACAGACTTCCGTGCTCCTGAGGGAACAGAAGTTATGGTGATAAATAAAGGAATAGTAAGAATTTCTAGGTTGTATACTTTATCAGGTAATACAATTGTAATTGATCATGGATCAGGACTTGTATCTATTTATATGCATCTTTCAAAATTAAATGTAAAAGAGGGTGATATTGTTGAGTCGGGTCAAGTAATAGGATTAAGTGGCAAAACAGGATATGTATTGGGACCACATCTACATTTAGCAATAAAGATAAATGGAATATCAATAGACCCAGCAAAATTTCTGACATATTTTGATATGTTATAATTTTTGCATGACAACTGAACATAAAAAATTAGTATATTTAATTTTAATGCTACTTTTAATGGTCAGTATCTCTTATGTCAAAGGATACCCAAAGAGAATGGGTGAAACTAGTAATTTTTTTTATACTGTAATACAACCAGCACCCCTAAATGAAATATATAAAGGTAGTACGGATAAGAAGCAGGTAATATTTACATTTGATGGTGGAAGTGGAACTCAGTCAGCAAGGGAAATATTGGCTACTTTGGAAAAGCATAAAATAAAATCAACCTTTTTCCTGACAGGAAAGTGGATAGAGAATAATCCATTTCTAACTATTCTGATAAAGGGAGGTGGACACGAGATATTTAGTCATACTTATAATCATCCATATTTAACCAGAGTGAGTGATGAGGAAATAAGAGAAGAGTTAAGGCAAACTGATAAAATTCTTTTTAAATTGCTAGGTATCAATTCTCGACCATATTTCAGACCGCCATATGGTGATAGAGATGATAGGGTATTAAGAGTCGCATCAAGTGAAGGATATCAGTCTGTGTATTGGACGATTGATGCTCTGGATTGGAAAGAAAGTGAGGGTGAGACTGATCTGTCGGTTATGAATAGGGTTAAAACTTCATTAAGTCCTGGTAATATTTATCTTATGCATTTGGGCGATGAAATTATAGGTAGAATTTTGGACAAGTTAATTGTTGATATTAATAATGAAGGTTATAAAGTGGTATCATTAACTGAGGGAATACAATGAAATACAAAAAAACACATAAACCATTATTTCATGACTTATTGATGATATCTTGTGGTGTTGTTATTGCTTTATTTCTATCAAAAACTGGTATTTTGGATTTGATAATAAATAATTTTACAAATCACTATATACTAGCTAGTTTCGTAGCGGGAATATTCTTTACATCTGTTTTTACAATTGCACCTGCATCTGTTGCTCTGGTACATATTGCAGAATATGCACCTTTAAATTGGATAGCTTTCTGGGGAGCACTGGGTGCCGTGTGTGGTGACTTAATATTATTCTTTTTTATAAGAGATAGATTTGTAGATGATGTAAAAAAAGCCATAAAACCTTCAACTTTGAGATACTTGGCTAGATCATTTCATTTTGGATTCCTAAAATGGCTTTCACCATTGATTGGAGCATTAATAATTGCTTCACCATTGCCTGATGAATTCGGAATAACGCTATTAGGTATGTCAAAAATTAGACTATCTTTCTTGATACCTATTTCACTTGCTATGAATATGTTAGGTATATATCTTTTGATACTATTTGGACATCTGCTATAATAGGTAAACCATGAATATTAAACGATTTTTTAGCTGGTCAGCTTTTGTTATTGTTATTGTGCTTATAGTCTGGGGTATGATTGCAGCTTCACAGAAGGCCGCAAAACAGGAAGCTTCATTACCAATACCAAATGAGATAAGTTCTAATGATTGGGTAAAGGGTAACAAGGATTCTTCAGTTATTCTTGTTGAGTATAGTGATTTTCAATGTCCTGCATGTGCTGCATACTTTCCTTTGATTGAGAGGGTTGTAAATGAAGCAAGTACAACAATCAAATTTGTTTATAGACATTTTCCTTTAACACAGCATGCAAATGCTGTTCCAGCTGCACAAGCGGCGGAAGCAGCAGGAAGGCAAGGCAAGTTCTGGGAAATGTATGAGAAGATATTTACTACACAGACAGAATGGCAGGATTCCAAGACGGTAGACAAAATATTCTATGACTATGCCTCAAAGATGGGTCTGGATATGATTAAGTTTGATACTGACTTTAAGTCCAAAGAAGTTGCTGATAAGATAAACAATGACTTGAAAAGTGGTGTAAAAGCAGGTATAAATTCTACCCCCACATTTTACCTAAATGGTAATAAGATAAGTAACCCTCAAAGTTATGAGGAATTCAAAAAATTAATTGATGACACTATTTACCCAAAAATTAAATCTTAATATAATCCCAAGATGGATACCAATAGTTCTACTCATAGTAGCTCTTATTGGTTTTGCTGATGCGACATATTTAACAGTTGAGCATTATTTAAATAAAATTCCACCTTGTTCTATCGGAGGGTGTGAGACTGTACTTACTAGCCCATATTCTCAAGTGTTTGGTATTCCCGTGTCATTATTTGGTTCAATATACTATTTTGTTATTGTACTAACATTATTTATGTATTTTGATACAAAAAAAGAGATTTTCTTGAGATTTCCAATGACATTGTCATTTCTGGGTATGTTGTTCTCATTGTGGTTTATGATTATTATGGCATTTGTTATACAAGCTATTTGTCCATATTGCATAGTATCTGCAGTTACATCAACAACAATATTTATCGTATCATTATATATACTTGTTAAATTTAAAATTAAAATATGAGAAACTTTATATCAAAAATTAATAAAAAAGTCATAATAATAGTTGCGATTATTGTTCTAATTATCTTGGCATATTCAGTTTTTTCAAATAAATCATCAAAAGATATTGAGATAGTAAGTGTTGAATCTGGAAGATTGCTTGAGAAGGTATCAGTTACAGGTAAAGTAAAGCCTTACAATAGGGCAGAACTAAGTTTTGAAAAGCCTGGAATAGTAAAAACTGTGAATTATAAAGTTGGAGATCCTGTTAATGTTGGAGATATTATTGTTTCTATTGATACTGCAGATATAAATGCTCAAATAAAGGGAGCAGAGGCAAATCTGATGGCAGAAGAAGCTAGACTTACAGAACTAAGAAAAGGTCTAAGACCAGAAGAATTCTCTGTAGAAGATTCTAAGCTAAAATCAGCTCAAGTAACATACGATGCTTCACGAGTTGGAATAATAAATGCTTTTCATGATGCTTATACCAAGACAAATAGTGCATTGTTAAATTATGCTGACACTTTGTTTTTAAATCCTCAGAATATTCGACCACAGTTAAGAATTAGGTCTAATCTTGAAGAATCCATCTCTAGCAATAGAGTCTTATTGGGTGAGAAATTAAGAAAATGGAAAGAGGATTTAGATACTATGACTATAGATTCAGATCCTTTTGTCTATACAGATAGAATACATAAATATATAGAACTAGCTAAAGTCTTTTTTGGTCAGTTATCGTATTCAATGTCAGATGCGAATGTTTCATCAACTGGTATTTCTCAATCAGAGATAGATACTTTCAGCTCAAATATCACCACAGCATTATCTAACTTCAATTCTGCAGTTGATACTCTGGCTACTGCTGAGGCAACATACAGGAACTCATCAACAAGTTTGGCATTAGCTAAGGATCAATTTAGCTTAAAGAAAGCTGGTTCATCTGATGAATCAATACAAATACAAGAAGCAAAGGTAGCTCAGGCAGAAGCAAATATAGCAAATTTATATGCAGAATTATCAAAGAAAAGACTTGTCTCACCGATCGAAGGAGTTGTTGGTAAAGTTGATTCTGAAATAGGTGAATATGTAAATTCTGGAGTAGTAGAAGCTGTTATAGTTAGCGACCAATTCAAGATTGAAGTGAATGTTCCAGAATCTGATATTTCAAAAATAGCGATTGATAATAAAGCAGATATTACACTTGATGCTTATGATTCTGATACAGTATTCAAAGCTCATGTTGTATCTATTGATTTGGCAGAGACTATGATAGAAGGCGTGCCAACATACAAAGTAGTTCTACTTTTTGATGAGAAAGATTCAAGAGTGAGATCTGGTATGACAGCAAATATAAATATTCTTACTCAAGATAAAGAGAATGTAATATTAATACCATATAGAGCTATCAAAGATATAAAAGGTGAGAAGTATGTTCAGGTTGTTGATGGGGGCATAGATATACCTGTTGAAGTTAGAATAGTTGCTGGTGCTAGGGGAAGTGATGGTCGTGTTGAGGTTATTAGTGGTTTGAATGTTGGCTCAAAGATTGCTATATTTCCAAAATAAATATGAATAAATTAGAAGTATTAATTATTAAACCTAGCGAAGGTTATGAACTTATTGATTCTGGAGACGGAGAGAAATTAGAGCGTTTTGGTAATGTTGTCCTATCTAGACCTGATCCACAAGCTCTATGGCATAGAAGACTTACAAAAGAAGAATGGTCAAAATCTGATGCTCATTTCACTAGGACTGAGGCAGGAGGAGATTGGAAAATAAAATCCGGAACTCCCGATAAATGGCAAATCAATTTTTCTAATTTGAAATTTAATATTAAACCAACAGCTTTCAAGCATACTGGAATTTTCCCCGAGCAATCTGTTAATTGGGATTGGATGAGGGATTTGATTAATAACAAAAATGACATAGATGTATTAAATCTGTTTGGCTATACTGGTGGTGCAACATTAGTTTGTGCTCAGGCAGGTGCTAGGGTCGTTCATATAGATAGTTCAAAATCTGCTATTACTTGGGCTCGGGAGAATGCAGAGTTATCTGGACTGGCTGATAAGCCAATACGTTGGATTTTAGAAGATGCAAGACTATTTGTCAGTAGAGAATTAAAAAGAGGAAATAAATACGATGCCATAATAATGGACCCTCCTGCATTTGGTCATGGTGTGAACAGTGAAGTTTGGAAAATTGAAGAGCATTTTATCCAATTAATTGAGGACTGCTTCAGATTATTGAAAGATAAGCCACTATTTTTCCTTGTAAATGGATATTCTTCTGGATATTCTGCCATTGCTTACAAAAATTCTTTAAATTATTTAATAGATAAGTATGGCGGATCTATTGAAATGGGGGAATTAGCTATACAAGAGAAAGATAGCCAAAGACTTTTGCCTTGTGGTATATTTGCCAGATGGAAATAAAGGTCTTATTTGAAGATAATCATTTGATTGCGGTTTACAAACCTGCTGGTATTCTAGTTCAGGGTGATAAAAGTGGAGATATATCACTATTAGATGAGGTTAAAAGTTTTTTAAAAAGGAAATATAATAAGCCGGGAAATGTATTTCTTGGTCTTGTTCATAGACTAGATAGAAATGTTGATGGGGTTATTCTTTTTGCCAAAACCTCAAAGGGTGCATCAAGAATTTCAGAACAATTCAGAAAACATAGTATACAGAAGATATACCACGCATGGGTTCATGGAAATGTAAAAGATCAAAAGAGAACTCTAATAAATTTCCTTAAACACGATGAAAATCAAAATTTCACTCATGTATATGATAAAGAAGTTATGAATTCTGAAGATGCAGAATTGTCATTTGAATTAATAAAAACAGAAGATAATTTCTCTTTATTAAAAATTATTTTAAAAACTGGCAGACAACATCAGATTCGTGCTCAACTTTCTCATATAGGTCATCCGATAGTAGGGGACAGTAAGTATGGCTCAAGTATTAATTTACCTGACAAAAGAATGATGCTAACTGCTACTTCTTTAACATTTGAAACAGCTACAACAGAGGAGGTAAGGACGGTGAGTGTGGATATTTCTAAGAGAGTTTGGTAAAAATTTGTAAAAGAAAAGCCCCGTACAACTAGTGTACTAGGGCTCTGTTCAACTTCGAACCATTTCTACTCTTTTGGAGTTGTTGTGGGAAGGAAGTTGATATGTACCTGCTTTATGACGAATGGTGCATTATTTACCAACTGAAGTACCATGCCCACTCTTCTTTCTTCGACTGAACCATGAGCTGTTTTTTCAAATGCACTTTCCAGTTCAGTTTTTGCATTTCCGCCTAAACCGCGGAGTATGGCAATAACGAGTGATAGAGTATCGCTACTCAACTCAGGGTCAAACCAAATAGGAGGTGATTTTGATTCGAGTTCTCGCAAGAGATGGAAATGGTTTAGATCTCGAACAAACCATTTATACTCATCCAAGATGCGTAGTGCCTCTAATTTCAGTTCTTTAGTCTTTTCTCTCAATCTGCCGGGTAAGTTATTGAAGTCCATGCTGAGAACCAATAATGAATCATTAATTAGCTTTCCGGCATCTGCTCCATTCATTGTACTCAGGTCTTTCTGGGTTGAGGGTTGGGTTTCTGGCTTAACACCAGTCAATTCTTCTATAGTACCTTGACTAACGATTTCGTAAGTTAGACCAAAGCCTTGCAGTACCTTGAATGCCTTACTTTCTTGCTCAGCCATAATAGCAAGCAAGATGTCTTCAGTGCCAATGTATTTATGGGAATACTTCTCCGCCTCTCTTGTTGATAAAGCAAGAACTTTCTTTGTTCTTGGTGTGTATGGTGGTTCTGAATTCAGAGTGGCACCTTGATCTGAGCCGATTTCTTTGTCCAGATGACCTTTCAGATCATCAATGGTCTTGTAAGTTTCAGTCAAAAATTTACTTATGACATTGAAAGCACTACCTTCTCCTATTTTGATAATTCCCATGAGGATATGCTCTGGACCAATGTAATTGTGCTTTCTGTAGATGGCCTCTTTTTTTGCCAACCTTAAGACTTGGCCCACACGTGGTGTGAAGGTGAGTTGGGATGTTTCAGTTACGGCGTTCATATCTTTCAAGAGTTAGTTGTTTAAGAACTGAATTCACTATATTTCTATAATAAATATGATTTGGTGTCAATGCTAAGTAAATTGCAAGAACAAAAAAGCCCCCGCAGTTAGACTGCGGGTGGCTTGACTCATCTTGTGCTACTGCCCAAGGAAGTTCATAGTGATATTCCTGGTAACGGGAACTCCGTCATTTATGAGTTGCAGAATGATACCGATTCTCTTTTCAACTGTTGAGTCGGGATCAGATTTTCCAAAAATTTCTTGCAGTTCTACAATCGCTGACTCACCTAATTTTCTGAAGATATCAGCAATTATCTGCATGTCTTTGGGATTATCATCACACCATACAAACCACTTACTCTCTGGCTTACATAATTCCGAAAGAAATGCTCCGTGGCTAAGTTCATCACTGAACCAATCTTGCTCAAGTAGCGCAAGGATTGAGACACGTTTCAATTCATACGCCACCTTTCTCACCGCGGGAGGTAGGTTAGTGTAATCCATTTCAAGGATATTCAGTAACCCATCCACTTTTTGATCTGGATTCATATTTTTTAGTCTCCGGTTGATTGTTTAAGAACCAAATTCTCTATATTTCTATAATAAATGCACCTTGGTGTCAATGCTAATCAATAAACCAAAAACATGATAATGTTGACTCTATGCAAATTCTTGATGGCAAAAAGGCAAAGGAACACTATCTGGAGCAACTAAGGACCCGAGTGATTTTCCTTAGTTCTATTCCAAAATTAGTTGTAATACAAGTAGGAGATAGAGAAGACTCTAATTCATATATAAGATCAAAGAAGTTATTCGCAGAGAAATTGGGTGCAGAAGTAGTGCATGAGAAATTATCTGACAAAGTTAAACGAGAAGAAATTATAAAATTAATAAAGAAATACAATAAAGACAAAACAGTAAATGGAATTATAGTTCAATTACCATTACCAGAGCATTTAAAAGCCGATGAAATAATAAATGAAATTGATATTACAAAAGATGTTGATGGATTGACTGATAATGCAGTTTTTATACCAGCAACAGCAAGAGGGATCAAAGAATTATTGGAGTTCTATAATATTAAATTAAAAAATAAGAAAGTAACAATATTAGGTAGATCAAAGATAGTAGGTAAACCAACAGCTAAAATGTGTGATAATGAAGGTGCAAAAGTTACAGTATGTCATAGCAAAACAGAAGATGTTCCAAGCAAGACCAAAAAAGCAGATATAGTGATAGTGGCTATAGGTAAGCCACATATGTTAGATAATAAATATTTCACAGAGGGACAGATTGTGGTAGATGTTGGTATAACAAGGGTGGGTGATAGCTTGCTAGGTGATGTTGATTTTGAAAAAGTTAAAGATATTGTGTCTATGATCACTCCTGTACCTGGAGGAGTAGGACAAATGACAGTTCTCGCTCTTTTTGAGAACCTAGTAGATTCGTGCTATAATTCAGGCCTATGAACAATCAAGAACAAATATATAAAGTTGGTAAGTGGGTGGGGGTATTATTAGTAGTTTTTTTAGCAGTTTTGTCTATAAAACAGCTTAAATCCATTGGATATGTAGGAAATGAAAATCCAATGATTGCTAGTATTTCTGTAAGCGGTAAGGGTGAAGCTATTTCAATTCCTGATATAGCAACTTTCTCATTTAGTGTTACTGAGAATGCAAAAACAGTTGAAGAAGCTCAGAAGAAAGCTACAGAGAGAACAAATAAAGCACTTAAAGCTGTTAAGGACGCTGGGGTAGCTGAGAAAGATCTCAAGACTATTTCATATACTATCAATCCTAAATATGAGTACAATCAAATAGTATGTATTGCATATCCATGTCCAGCTGGTAAGTCAGTGTTGATTGGCTATGATGTTAGTCAAACAATACAAGTTAAGGTCAGAGATTTATCAAAGGCGGGAGCTCTATTTGATATAATCGGTAATGCGGGAGTACAAAACGTCGATAGTCTAACATTCTCAATAGAAGATATAGAATCAGTAAGAGCAAAAGCTAGAACAGAAGCAATAAATGATGCCAAGGCAAAGGCAGAATTGCTTGCAAAACAATTAGGTGTAAAGCTAGTAAGAATTACGAGTTACTATGATTCAAATCCAGAATTACCATATATGTATGGTAGAGGTGAGATGATGAGTGCAGATGTTGTATCATTGAAAGCTTCTGTTGCACCAGAAATACCAAAGGGTGAGCAGAAGATTACATCAAATGTAACAATTTCATACGAGATCAAGTAGCTCTGAATATAATACTATATTACTCCGCAAACCCTTCTTTTCCAAAACTTCCTCGTTACTCGTTTTGTAAAAGAAGGTTTGCTACGTAAATAGTAATTTCTAACTGTTGACTATATTGAATGAAAGGGGTAATATGTATTTATTACCCCTTTCGGGGTTTTTTAATAGAAGGATATAAATCAAAAGAATGAAAATTACTGAATATATAAAAGAAACACGTGCAGAAATGGCTCATGTAATATGGCCAAGTCGCAAACAAGCAGTACTGTACTCAATTGCAGTTATTTTGATTTCTGTTGTAATTGCATTTCTTTTGGGAGCTTTTGACTATATCTTTGCTCAACTATTAACTCTAATCGTTTAATAAATAAATTTAATATGTCAAAACAACAAGTAGGTGGTGAGAGATCATGGTATGCAATACATACATATGCTGGATATGAGAATGCTGTAGCTAGAAATCTAAAACAGCGTATTGAGTCTCTAGGAATGGAGGATAGAATTTTTAATGTTCTTGTTCCAACAGAGAAGAAGATCAAGATAAAGTCAGGCAAGAGAGTAGAAGAAGAGGAGAAAATATATCCCGGATATGTACTAGTAGATATGATTGTTACTGACGATTCTTGGTATGTTGTTAGAAATACACCAAGAGTTACAGGCTTCGTCGGTTCAGGAGTATTTCCAGTTCCACTAGATAAGAAAGAAGTTGATACTCTTTTCTCTAGAATGAATAAAGAAGAAGTCAAACATACAATAGACCTATCTGTAGATGAGACTGTAAAGATAGTTGATGGGCCATTCAAGGATCTTGAAGGTAAAGTTAGTGAGGTTGATGATAGTAGGGGCAAGGTTAAGGTTCTTGTATCAATGTTTGGTCGAGAAACACCAGTTGAGTTAGATTTCTTGCAAGTTAGTAAGTTATAAGGTAATATCGGTATACTAAATAAAAAACATGGCAAAGAAGATAATTAAGAAAGTAAAGGTAATTGCACCAGCAGGCAAGGCAACACCAGCTCCACCACTTGGTCCTACTCTAGGTCAGGCAGGGGTTAATATTGGTGATTTCACAAAGAAGTTCAATGATGCTACTAAGACTATGATTGGTGATATGATCCCAGTTGTAATCACAGTATACGAGGACAGAACATATGATTTCGTACTCAAGACACCACCAGCAAGTTCACTTATCCTAAAGGCAGTAGGTATTGAGAAGGGAGCAGGCAAGCATGCAGTAAAGAGGGCAGGAACAATCACTAAGGCTAAGGTTAGAGAAATAGCTGAGAGGAAAATGCCAGATCTAAATGCTAGTACAATAGAAGCAGCAATCAAGATAATTGAAGGCTCATGCCGATCAATGGGTGTGGATGTTAAGTAGTTAGTTTAGGAGTTCCAGTATAATCAACCGAATACTCAAGAAGAAGCGATCCACCACTTTCAGAAGTTTGGGCGCTTTTTAATTTCATATGATGAAGGATATCTTCATTAAATAGGGAAATGCCTTTACCAAAAATTATAGGTTCAACAGTAAGATAAATAGTATCAACTACATTAGCTTTCATAAATTTTGTATAAATATGTGAACCACCGCAAATAGCTACTTCTTTGAAACCTCTTTCTTCTAATTTCCTAAGTAATTCAATAGGCTCATCTTGAGTCATCTCAACTCCTTCGAAAGTCTGGTTTTTGGAGTACACAATATTTACTCTCTCTTTTAGTGGTCTGCCAATAGTCTTATACGTGGTTGAACCTATTACTACAACTCCTGCACGCTTGGTTAATTCTATGAATCTTTTTTTGTCGGCTTTACTAGTCCACATAGCGGGGTGATGAGTATCCTTGGCGATGAAGCCATCTGCGGTGATTGCAGCTATGATGAAGACTTTAATCATGCTATTTTTTGTTATTAATATCTCTATCTAAATAAAGTTTAGGAAGCATTGAGCTAGGATCCCATTCTTTCTTCATTTTTTTGATGTCTTGATGATTCTGATATTTGCCACTTGAACTATAGTCATTACTAATTATGTGTCCAGTTTCGAAGAAGATAATTTGAGCAATTCTTCTTCCAACAACTAATGGTATTGCGTAATGTCTTGAGTTATTTGTTATTTCCATAGTCCATCTATTTACATATCCAACATCACCCCAACCGGCGCATTTACAAACTTCTATGAAATTTCGTCCCATTGATGATCTAGCCTTCATCATTGTTGTTATGTGATTCCTACCACCTATAAATTCATTGGTATGAGCAAGTATTGTCTCACCAGGTTCTAATAGAATAATTTCATCATTTGGTGATATTCCATTCCATTCGAATGCTGAGAAATTTTTGAAAATTTTGGAGGCTTTGCCAGCTTTCTCTGCCTTGGTGCCCCATACATGGTCTGTGTGTTTCTTATTATAAATATTGTAGTGATTGAGTATGTAATTAGGCTTCTTCTCTCTGAAATAATACTTGCCAAGTGTTACATCGTAACTTGATGTTGCAAGATTTGCTCTCTTAAATGGTTCGATAATGATATCTCCTTTCTGAATCTCCTCAATTATTCTTTTGTCTGATAGTGCCATTTTATTATTTACTGAATATTAATATTTTTATTTTATCATAAGAAAGGACCTCGATACAGTTGTATAGAGGTCCTTTTTGTTTTGCAGCTACTACACCGCAATCGGTGCTTTGATAGCTGGATGAGGATCGTATCCCACCAGCTCGAAATCCTCAATTTTGAAGTCCCAAACTTCTTTGACATCAGTGTTCAGGATTTTCACAGTTGGAACTGCTCTTGGCTCTCGGGAGAGTTGTTCTCTCACTTGATCCATGTGATTAGAATAGATGTGAGTGTCACCACCAGTCCAGATGAACTCTCCAGGCTTAAGTCCGGTCACATGAGCAACCATGATCGTGAGTAGGGCATAGGATGCAATGTTGAAAGGCACTCCTAGGAATGTATCACAGCTTCTCTGGTATAGCTGGCAAGAAAGCTTGCCATCAGCAACGAAAAACTGAAATAGACAATGACATGGTGGAAGACCAGCAACCGCCATCTCTGCTATTTCGGCAGGATTCCATGCGCTAACAATGATTCTTCTAGAATCAGGAGACTTTCGAATCATTTCAACCGCGTCCTTAAGTTGATCAATTGACTTACCATCAGCCGCCTCCCAATTTCTCCACTGCTTGCCATAGACCGGACCAAGATCGCCCCATTTCTCATTAAACTCATCATCAGCAACTAATTTATCTGTGAATTCTTTCATCTGAGACTTCCATTCATCACTATTAACTGCCGGCATTGGCAAATTATTAGCTTTGAGATAATGTTTGAAAGGCCATTCATCCCAAATATGAATGTTCTGTAGAAGCAATGTTCTCAGTTTCGTATCGCCTTTAATAAACCACAATAATTCACCAAGAATCATTTTGAAAGGTAATTTCTTGGTCGTTAGAAGCGGGAAACCTTGCTCCAAATCAAATCGCATTTGAGTACCGAAACGACTTGTTGTTCCTGTGCCTGTTCTGTCTGTCTTAATAACTCCATTTTCCAAGATTTCTCTCAGAAGATTTTGATAACTAATATCTGGATGTTGTGTTGTTTTCATGTTTCAATTATACAACTTCTATCTTAATTTATACACCCTATGTTATATTTAGTCCATTAATTAAAATATGAAAAATAAAAAGGCGAAATTCATAGTTCTTGAAGGAGGAGAGGGCTCAGGCAAATCTTCTTTATTAAAAGCCCTAAAAGATGAATATAAAGATAGGTTTATCTTTACAAGAGAACCGGGAGGTTCTGCATATGCAGAAGAGATTCGCAATCTAGCATTGAAACATCCACTAGCCAAAGATGCTGACGCATACACTATGATTTGTCTTATGTTCGCTGCGCGATTCGATCATGTAGATAAATTAATCAAGCCAAATATCAAGAAGGGAATATCAGTAATCTCTGATAGATTCGATGCGTCTTCATACACATATCAGATACATGCACAGGAAACTCCAAAGATTGAGAAATTATTTTGGCACCTTAGAGATAATTTACCTCTGGTTCCTGATCTTTATATTTATGTAGATGTGAATGTTGAAGAGGGTTTGAGAAGAGTAGAATCAAGAAATCCTACAACAAATGAGAATAATCATTTCGATGGAAGGAAAATGGACTTTCATAAGAGAATAAGAAAGGGGTATAAGAAATTTTTTAAGAATAAGAAAGTTAAACATGTGGTCATAGATGCCAATAGGCCATTTGAGGAGGTGAAGGAGGAGTTTTTTAAGGTAATTGACTCCCACCTTAACTAGCAATACAATGTGTCTATGAAAGACACACAAATCAAAAAATTAATAGAATCAGAGAAGAAGAGACAGAAGAAAGTTATCAATTTAATAGCCTCAGAGAATTATGTTTCAAAAGATGTACTAGAAGCCCTAGGTACAGAATTAGTTAACAAATACGCCGAAGGTTATCCCACCAAGAGATATTATGGAGGTAATGAAATAGTTGATAAGGTGGAATTGCTGACTATGGATCGTGCGCTTAAATTATTTAATTTAAAATCAACAGAATGGAGTGTGAATGTTCAGGCTCTATCAGGGTCACCAGCTAATGTCGCTGTGTATCTAGCTCTAGTTCCACAAGGAGGGAAGATAATGGGAATGTCACTAGATCAAGGAGGACACCTTACTCATGGTTACAAGGTCTCAATTACAGGTAAAGTATGGGCTCAGGTTCCATATGGAGTTGATAAGAAGACTGAGGTATTGAATTATGATGAGATAAGGGAAATAGCTGTGCGAGAGAAGCCAGCTGTTATTGTTGGTGGATATACAGCGTATCCAAAGGAAATTGATTTCAAGAAATTAAAGGAAATTGCAGATGCATGTGGAGCATTGCTTATGATAGATATGTCACATATTGCGGGATTAGTAGCAGGCAAGGCATATCCATCTCCATTTCTATATGCAGATGTGGTGACAACTACCACTCATAAGACTCTAAGAGGACCAAGAAGCGCACTTATCTTTTCCCGAATTGATTCAAGAGAATTAAATAAGAAGATAGATAAAGCAGTATTCCCAGGAATGCAGGGAGGTCCACATATGAATCAGATTGCTGCAGTTGCAGTAGCACTTAAGGAAGCTTCAACTGGAGCTTTCAAGAAATATGCAATGCAAATCAAAAAGAATGCCAAGACAATGGCAGAGGAATTGAAGGATAGAGGATGGAGAATAATATCAGGAGGAACAGATAGTCATCTTATACTTGTAGATACATGGATGGAGGGTAAGGGAATTTCTGGAAAGGAAGCAAGTGACAGACTTGAGAAAGAAGGAATTATTGTAAATAAGAATGCAATACCATTTGATACCAGACCACCAGTAGATCCATCTGGAATTAGAATTGGAACAGCAGCCGAGACAACAAGAGGTAAGAAAGAGAAAGATATGAAAAAGATTGCAGAGAGAATAGATAAGATACTAAGGAAATAAAAAAGAAGACCCGTCCAGCTATACTAATTCTGGACGGGTAGGAGTAGGATGAGGGATCCCAGTTATACCTAGTGTGATCCTTGTGTAGGGGAGATGTACACTGGTTAACTTCAACTCCATTTTCTAATAAGATTTTAGCATAGAAGTTATTATGCTACAATGCAAGAATGATCGATGAATTAAAGAAAATCATTACAAAAGCCCTAAATAATCAAGGAATCACAAGTCTTGTTGTTAATTTAACTCATCCCGAAAATATAAGCTTCGGTGACTTCACTACTAATATCGCACTTGTATATTCCAAGGAATTAAAGACAAGTCCCAAGCAATTAGCAGACAAAATAGTCGAAGAGTTGAACAAGAATAAGATTGATGAAATAGAATCTATAAGTATTGCAGGCCCAGGATTTATTAATTTCAAATTAAAGGATTCATATTTCGCCAATGAGATTTTGAATTTAGAAAAAAAGGGAAATGAAATCGACAGAATAAATATGGATAAGGGTAGGAAGGTAATGGTGGAATATACTGATCCCAATCCTTTCAAAATTTTCCATATTGGGCACTTAATGGCTAATACAGTTGGAGAAGCTATTTCAAGAATTGTTGAATTCTCTGGTGCAGATATTATAAGAGCTTGTTATCAGGGTGATGTGGGATTGCATGTTGCTAAGACCATATGGGCAATTATGAAAGATGGTAAATTCCAATCAAATGTAAAGTATTTGGGAGATATGTATGTAGTTGGTAATAACAAATACGATGAGGATGAAATAGCAAAGAAAGAAATAATAGAGATAAACAAAAAGATATTCGAGAAATCTGATTCCAAGATAAATGAAATATATGAAGAGGGAAGAAGAATTAGTCTAGAATATTTCGATGGAATTTATAAGAAATTGGGGACGAAATTTAATAATTTTTTCTTCGAAAGTGAAGTAGCTGATGATGGGGTGAAGATTGTAAGAGAATTCCTAGTCAAAGGAGTATTTCAGGAAAGCGATGGGGCGGTTATTTTCCCTGGAGAGAAATTCGGTGAGCATACAAGAGTATTCATCAACTCTCAAGGATTACCAACTTATGAAGCCAAGGAATTGGGATTAACCAAACAGAAATTTGATATGTATCCTGATCTATCTGAATCAATTGTAGTTACTGCAAATGAACAAAGTGCATATTTCAAAGTTGTTATTGCTGCAATGAAGGAAATAAGACCAGAATATGCTTCTAAGATGAAACATTTGAGTCACGGATTATTGAGACCAAGTTCCGGCAAGATGTCATCAAGAAAGGGAAATATAGTGTCTGCTGATGATTTGATTTCTGAATTTGAGGAATTGGTGGAGCAGAAGATTACTGATAGAGAATTCACATCAGAAGAGAAAGTTGAAATTAAAAATCAAATAGCCATTGCGGGCTTGAAATATACAATACTACGTCAATTAATCGGCGGAGACATTATCTATGATCCAAATAAGGCAGTGTCATTCGAAGGCGATTCAGGTCCATATTTACAATACTCAGCAGTAAGAGCAAATGCCATAATAGCCAAGTCTTCAGAAATTAAGAAAGTCGAGGCTTTACCCGACAAAGTAGATACACTTGAGAAATTGCTTGTTAGATTCCCAGAAATAATCGAGAGAGCAAGAATGGAATATGCTCCGCATCATATCATCACTTATTTAACAGAATTATCATCTGCATTCAATTTATATTATGCCAATAATCAGATAATAGATGAGAAGGATCCAATTTCTCCATATAGAGTATTGGTTACAAAACTTTTTGCTCAAATAATGACAAACGGTTTGTGGGTATTAGGTATCAAGGTTCCGAAGAGGATGTAGATAATTGACTTTCGGGTTGGGTTTGGTAGTATTAATATGTATTTGGGATTGCCCACGTCCATCCGCCGAAAGGCGGATGATCTATTTATGGTTTTTAATATCCTCCAATTATATTGATTGTTGCAACTCTGATCTCATTTAATAAGTTATTCTCTATTGTATAAATTAATTTATCCATTCTTCTATAATCCGTATGTCTAATTTGGGATAAAATTACATAATTATCTTTTTCTTTAACTTTTATTTTCTTATACCATGTACCTATTTTGACTTGGGTGGTAAGTGGCACTCCTATAAAAGAGAATCTATCAAGTTTTCTAATTATTAAGACTGGCCTCCTGAAAAAATCACCTTTCCCACTTATTTCTCCACCAACATTTTCTCCAATACTACACCACCATATTTCTCCTTCTTTGAATAAGGGTGGTGTATGTTCACTCTCATTAATATTTATTTTAATTGATATCCACTTAATAAAGTCTTTGATGAATTTTCCCATTATTTTGTTGTTAACTATTAATATCAAAATCCTATCAAAACAGTTATTAAGAAAAGCTTAAGAAAAGTATCGAAATTCGGCATTGGGAAA
>CAZNUY010000001.1:50898-57938 GCA_964576745.1 uncultured Candidatus Saccharibacteria bacterium
CAAAACAGTTATTAAGAAAAGCTTAAGAAAAGTATCGAAATTCGGCATTGGGAAATGGAAAATTTACATAGTCAAAAAGACTTTACATAATAAATTAAAAGGTATAATATATTCTTTGAAGTTAGTTCTTTCAAGAAAGAGAATTCGATTCCTCGGAAGGCGTAAGCTGGAACAGGAAAAGGGCAAACTCGTAAGGTTGCGAGGGTGAGAGGACCACAACGTGAGACTGGGTGAAAAGGTTGGAGAGAAAACCGTCTCTACCCTCACTCTACTCTAGTGGTATCCTGACTACATTGGAATTAATACATCCAATCGAAAATAACCTGCTGTATCAAGGGATTAAGTGTGGGTGGCTAGTTCCATCCGAAAGCGCGAAATTCCTATGTGGTCTCAGCGTGAGTTGAGACTAAATGGTACCATCCTCTTCGGAGGACCGAAAAAGCTGGTAACCCTAAAGGAAGGACTTCTTCACGGTAACAAAGCGCAAGGCATGTCTTTGCGCTTTTTTCCTAATTTCCTCAAAAATGCTAGAATAGGTAAATATGGAGCCAAATAGCAATTCAAAGAGCAAAGTATCAGAAACAGAAGAGAAAATACTTGATTATTGGATCAAGAACGATATCTTCAAGAAATCTCTAGATAAGCCATCACCAAAAGGTAATTTTGTTTTTTATGATGGACCACCATTTGCTACTGGAGAGCCACATTATGGTCATGTTATTCCTGGTACTGTCAAAGACGTAATTCCTAGATACAAGACCATGCAGGGTTACAATGTTAGGCGACGCTGGGGTTGGGACTGCCACGGTCTTCCAGTAGAGAATATTATTGAGAAAGAACTAAAACTTCTTTCAAAGAAGGATATAGTTGACTATGGAATAGGGAATTTCAATGCTAAAGCCAAGGCAAGTGTGATGCGATATGCGGACGATTGGAGAAAGATAATTCCTCGTCTTGGAAGATGGGTTGATATGGATGATGATTATAGAACTATGGATGCTAGCTATACAGAATCAGTATGGTGGGCTTTCTCTGAATTATATAAGAAAGGATTGATATATGAAGGATTCAAGTCTATGAATCTTTGTCCTCGTTGTGAGACAACACTTTCAAACTTTGAGGTTAGTCAGGGTTACAAGGATATTACAGATATTTCTGTATATGTTAAATTTGAATTAACAGAAGAGAAGAATACATATTTCTTGGCATGGACAACAACACCTTGGACACTTCCTGGAAATGTTGCACTAGCAATTAATCCTAATATCGAATATGTGAAAGTGAAGATAGAGAATGAGAATTACATTCTTGCTAAGAGTAGACTTTCAGCAATTAAGGTTAATTATGTTGTTGATAGGGAAATGAAAGGATCAGAGCTTATAGGTAAGTCATACAAACCTGTTTTTGATTATTATGTTAATGATTCCAAGCTAGTTAACAAAGAGAATGGCTGGAAAGTGTATGGTGCAGATTTTGTAACTACAGAAGATGGTACGGGAATAGTTCATATTGCTCCAGCATTCGGTGCAGATGATTATGATCTATCTTTAAAGCATAATTTACCATTTATACAACATGTAAGTACAAATGGTAAATTCAAATCAGAAGTAACAGACTTCGCGGGGCAAGATGTAAAGCCAAAAGATGATCATCAAAAAGCTGATGTTGAAATAATTAAATATTTAGCAAAGAACAATACACTATTTGCAAAGGAGAAATTAATTCACTCATATCCACATTGTTGGAGATGTGATACTCCACTTTTAAATTATGCTACTTCATCATGGTTTGTGAAAGTAAGTTCATTCAGAGATAAATTAGTTAAAGAGAACAAAAAAATAAAATGGACACCAACAGAGATTGGAGAAGGAAGATTTGGCAATTGGTTGATGAATGCTCGAGATTGGGCGATATCTAGATCTAGATTCTGGGGTGCACCTTTACCAGTATGGAAAGAAGATAAAACAGGAGATTTGAAAGTGTTTGGTTCTATAGAAGATTTAAAGAAATATAGTAAGGCAAAGAATACTTATTATGTATGTCGTCATGGTGAAGCAGAGAACAATGTAAAAATGATAATCAGTACATTGGAGAATAATCAACATCATTTAACTGAATTAGGCAAGAGACAAGCAACAGATGCAGGTAAATGGCTCAAGGGTAGGAAGATAGACATAATTATTTGCTCACCTTTTGTAAGAACAAAGGAAACAGCAGAGATAATCTCTAAAGTAATAGGTTTTGATTCAAATAACATAGTTTTTGAACCTAGATTAAGAGAATTAGAAGCGGGTATTTGGGAAGGGAAATCATTTAATGATTTTTCAAATAATTTTGCTCATGCAGATAGATTTACAAAGACTATAGAAGGGGGTGAGAATTATGTTGATATAAAGAAGAGAGTTGGTAATTTATTGTATGAACTTGAGAATAAATATGAAGGCAAAAATATTTTAATAGTCTCACATGATACGCCATTGTTCTTATTGAGATCTGTTGCAATGGGACTTGATAGGGAACAATCAATAGCTTTGAGAGGAACTACTGATCATTTCAATATGAATGCTCAGCCATCAAAATTGGATTTCATACCATTACCACATAATGAAGAATATGAATTAGATTTGCATAGACCATTTATTGATGATATTAACTTGGTATCAGAGAAGGGTAATAAACTTACAAGAATTCCAGAAGTATTCGATTGTTGGTTTGAGTCTGGTTCAATGCCTTTTGGTGAAGCACATTACCCATTTAACAAATGTGATTTCAATCCTAAGCCAGGACCATTTACCAAGATTCTAGGTAGAACAAAGGGTTATCCAGCAGACTTTATTGCAGAAGGACTTGATCAGACAAGAGGCTGGTTCTATTCTATGTTAGTTCTTGGTGTGGCCTTATTTGGCAAAACTCCGTACAAGAAAGTTGTAGTAAATGGTTTGTTGTTGGCAGAAGATGGTCAGAAGATGTCAAAATCAAAAAGAAATTATCCAGATTTGAGATTGGTTATTGATAAATATGGATCTGATGCGCTCAGATATTATCTAATGTCATCGCCAGTTGTAAGAGCACAAGATGTAGCTTTTAGTGAGAAAGGTGTAGATGAGGTAGTCAAGAAGCATATTGGAAGATTGAACAATGTTGTTACATTCTATGAAATGTATACATCTAGAAATGAATCAAAAATTGTCAGTGATAATATCTTAGATAAGTGGATTATAACTAGACTGTCGGAGCTCAACAAAGAAGTTACAGATAGTTTGGAGAAGTATGAAATAGATCGTGCCTCAAGACCTTTTGCTGATTTTATTGATGATTTGTCTACTTGGTATATTAGAAGATCAAGAGATAGATTAAAAAGTGAAGATGTAAATGAAAGATCAAAAGCACTTTGTACAACAAGGGAGGTTCTATTGGGCTTGGTGAAATTACTTGCACCATTTATGCCTTTTGTCTCAGAGGACATATATTTGAGATTAAGAGGTGATAAACAAAGTGTGCATTTGGAATCATGGCCTATTGCTTCTAAAACCGATACCAAGACAATAGAATATATGAGAGAAGTTAGAAGATTCGCATCTTTGGGACTTGAAGCCAGAATGAAGGCCAAGATAAATGTTAGACAGCCACTTTCAAAGTTAAAGATTAAGTCATCAATGAAATTTAGCAATGATTTCCTTGATTTGATCAAAGATGAAGTGAATGTAAAAGAAATAGTATTAGACAAAACAATATCAAATGATGTTGAGTTAGATATCAAGATTACTCCAGAGCTAAAAGAAGAGGGAAATATAAGAGAGTTTATAAGAGCAATACAAGATCTACGTAAGAACAAGCAACTTACAATTAGAGACAAAGCAGTACTTGTTGTAGATACAGATAGTATTACAAATACTTTTATATCTAAAAATAAAAAGCTAATATCAGAAGCAACTCTTCTTAGAGATATTGTATTTAGATCTGTAACTTCAGAAAGTATTGATATTGGTGATTATAAAGCAAGACTGGATATTGAGAAATAAAAAGTGCCACTCTATTCCGTGAGGTTGGAGTGGCACGATAACCATGTTGTTCGCTCATATAGTTATGGTTATCACTACATGATCTGATCTCAAACGGGAGATAAGATTAGATTTGATCCGTGGTGTGTTGACGCGCGAGTGCTGTTTTGGTATACGGATCAAACCACGCGAACGATACTATATTACAACTTTTCAATAATTAGTCAAATAAATATGCATCATATTTACACAACTTCAGCTTTTGTAATAAACAGTTCGCCATATGGTGAAGCGGGTAAATTTATTATGCTCTTTACTAGAGATTTTGGAATGATAGGTGCAGTAGCTCAAGGAATAAGACTTTCAAAATCAAAATTGAAATATCATATACAAGATTATTCATTCTCAAAAGTTTCAATAGTCAAAGGTAAAGAAGTTTGGAGACTTACAGGAGCAGGGGAAATAGATAATATAAGCAAGCCAAATATTTTACATATTAAGATATTGAAATTATTAAAAAGATTATTACACGGCGAAGAGAAGAATGAGAATTTATTTGAAATAATAGAATCACTTTATAAATCTGATATTAATAATTTAGATATTAGTCTAGTTGAGTATTTGATCGTTCTAAGAGTGTTATTTGTACTTGGTTATATAAAGAAAACCCAAGATATAGATAGATATTTAGATAATAATCATATAAATCAAGATATAATCAATGATTTATCAAAAGACAAACAAATAATAATTAAGCTTATCAATAATGGTTTACACGAGAGTCAATTGTAGAATATCGTGATATAATATTTTTGAACATGAATCAAGAAGAAAAAAGTAGAATTGATGAGATTAGAGGATCTTTATATTCAAGAAATTCACCAGATATTCGCACAAAGAGAAAGTCTAGATTATTCTCACCGAATGAACCTGTTGATATAAATACAGATTGGGAACATCCAAAGGAGATATACGAACAAATTGAATTAAATAAGAGATATAAAGATTCATCAATGTCATTTTTTACAAAATTATTTATATTTTCAATAATTATCTTTATACTAGCATTAGGTGCTGGTGCCTATCTATTGTTTAAAGGGTCAAATATAGTATCTGCAAATAATATTGAGATTTCTATAAATGGTCCAGTCTCTGTTGCTGGTGGAGAGCCAGTGTCATTTGATGTTCAAGTAACAAACAAAAACAATATAAAACTTGAAACAGTAGATCTTGCTATAGATTTCCCTGCAGGAACAGTAGATGTTGATGATACGACAAAAGAGTTAAAGAGTATTAGAGAGTTAATACCTGATATTGAGCCAGGAAGTCAGGGTGCAAAAAATATTAAAGCTATAGTATATGGAGAAGAGAATAGTAAGAAAGAAATAAGAGTAACAGTAGAATATAGGGTAAAGGGATCAAGTGCTGTATTCCAAAAACAGAAAATTTTTGATTTGCTAGTTAGCTCATCTCCTCTAAATCTATCCGTCTCATCATTTACAGAAGTAAATTCCGGTCAAGAATTTGAATTTACATTAACCATGAATTCAAATTCCAAAGAGACAATCAAAAATCTACTGATAAGCGCTTCTTATCCATTTGGATTTTCATTTACTTCTTCAAGTATAAAACCTCTAGCAGATAATAATGTTTGGAAAATAGGCGATATACCACCAGGTGGCAAAAAGACATTAAAGATCAAGGGTAAATTAGATGGACAAGATGATGAAATGAGAGTTTTTAGATTTAATACAGGCGCACAAAGTGTAAAAAATGATAAGCAAATTGGTACGGAATATGTATCTGCAATACAAGAGATTAGTATCAAGAAGCCATTTATAAGTGTTGGGGTGTCTATGGATGGTGAGTCAGAATTACAAGAATATGTTGGTAAATTTGATACGCCAATTCAAGTTGAGATTACTTATTTTAACAATTTAGATACTGCAATAATAAATGGTGAAGTACATGCAAAATTATCAGGTAATGCTTTTGACAAAGTATCAGTAGTACCAGGGCAAGGACTATATGTGTCTGCAAATAATGAAATAGTATGGAATCCAATTACTACTAGTGATCTGAGAAATATTGGTGCAGGTGAAAGTGGTAGAGTAAGCTTCAGTGTTATTCCTAGAAATAACGGTACACAGACTAAGCCATTGTCCAATCCAGAAATAAATCTATCAGTAAGTGTTCAGGGCAAAAGAAATTCCGAGAATAATGTACCAGAATCTATAGTTTCAAGTGCGAATAGGAAAATTAAAGTTTCTTCTGATATTGCTTTGAGTGGTCAAGTTGTCAGATCTACTGGTCCATTTGAGAATACAGGTCCAATTCCACCTAAGGCAGAACAAACAACAACATATACTGTAGTTTGGACTGTAGATAATACATCAAATGCTGTTTCTGGTGCTGAGGTTAGATCAAGCTTGCCTTCATATGTAAAGTGGGTTGGCAGTATAAATCCAAGTGATGAGGATATATCATATAATAAAGTAGATGGTCAGATAGTCTGGAGATTGGGTGGATTAAACAATACCTCTTCAAGAGAATCGAGAAGAAGGCAAGTATCATTCCAAGTGTCATTGACACCAAGTATTACACAGGTTAATCAAATACCTATAATTGTGAATGATGCCACATTGACAGCGCAGGATGATTTTACAAATCAACCACTTAATAGTAGTCTAACAGCATTAAGTACAAGGTTCAGTACAGATCCTGCCTTCAGGGAAGGTGATGAAATAATAGGTAATTAAAACAAAATATTATGTCACAAAAAGAAGAAACAAAGATGGAAAAGATAATTTCTCTATCCAAGAGAAGGGGATTCGTATATCAAGGTTCTGAGATATATGGTGGTCTAGCTGGAAGTTGGGATTATGGTCCTTATGGTGTTGCTTTGAGGAATAATATCAAGTCTATGTGGTGGAATAAGTTCGTTACTGATAGAGATGATATGTATGGTGTGGATGCAGCAATTCTTATGAATCAGAATGTATGGAAAGCCAGTGGTCATGTTGGTGGATTCTCTGATCC
>CAZNUY010000002.1:0-12429 GCA_964576745.1 uncultured Candidatus Saccharibacteria bacterium
GATTTTATGATCGTTCATCTTCAGGTCTAGTTACAATCAGAAATGCCAAAGATGTCTTTGATTATCTCCAAGATATGCGTAATCTCCAAAAAGAGCATTTGAGAGGCATATATCTAAATAGCCACAATCGCATATTGAGAGATGAGGTCATCTCTATCGGTACGGTCAATTCAAACATCATCCATGCGCGTGAAGTTTTTCGACCTGCTATAGAATGCAATGCGGCAGCGATCATATTGGCTCACAATCATCCTTCTGGTGAAGCGCTTCCAAGCAAAGAAGATTCTGATGTTACTATAGACCTTGTTCGAGCTGGTAAAATTCTAGGTATAACTATTCTAGATCATGTAATTATTACAAAAGATTCTTTTGCAAGTGTTAGTGCGGATTACTAGTTATTAGAGTACCGCGCAGAATGTATTTTTTATTTTTATTTATCTGCGGAACTCGCTCTTTAAATTTCTAGCTAAAAAGTTCGGGATTGCTAAGGGCTACGCCCAAGCAATCCAACATCAACTCACTTTTTAGCAAGAAATTTATATTCGCTCAGACAGTCCTCGATAAATAAAAATAAAAAATACATTCTGCGCGGTACTAGCAAACAATAATGCGTGATTATCAGATAGCATCTCCTTCTTTGGAAGGGGTTTTGAATCATAGTTCGATATTGTACGATGGTGTCAAGAGGCCGTTAGAGTTGTTGCGAGTCTTGGATGGTCCTGCCATAAAAGGTCAAAACAAAAACGATCCAACAAAGTTTGATAGACATATAAATCAAAATGAAATACGAATTTTAGATGAATATTTTCATGATTTGCATGAAGTCTTCATGAAAAAATTATCTTTGTTTGTTGTAAGTGCACATTCGGATTCTGATGAGACAATAAAAATGCAAGCTATGCTACAAGAGATGATTCGAATCAAGAGATTGATAGCCGAGACGTCATAGCCTATACTACATTTATGACTTCGAGGGACTATTTCAAGAACAAAAGAATAGCCGTTATTGGGCTTGGAAGCAACGGAGAAATGGTCGAAGATGTAAAATTTTTGATCAAAGCTGGTGCTCTGGTTAGTGTTTATGATCTGAAGAGTGAAGCGAGACTCAAGAACCATTTGGTTTTTTTGCGTTCAATTGGTCTTGCAAATTATGTTTGCGGTTCTATTCCCGCTGATGATTTACTCGATATGGATATCATCATCCTGTCTCATGAATACAATCGGGAAGCGAACTTCTTGAAACCACTTAAAAATTCTTCCAAACAAATATTGATCGAATATCCAGAAACGCTATTTTTCAGACAGGCACCTGCGGTCACTTTTGTTGGGATAATAGGTGAATGTGGAAAGTCGACGTTATTGTCTATGTTGAGACCTTTGCTCAATATCGCGTGCGATTCGATCGATGGACAAAATTTATTTGTGATAGATTCTGAGTCGAATGATGGGATTCTTACTCATTTGAAGAAGATAAGAAGTGGAGATATCATCCTAGTTAGAATGTCGGGCCCAATAATGAAGGAATTATTTGAAATGAGAATAAGTCCACACGTTGCGGTCTTTGCTTCTTTGCCTTCGGATTATTCTTATAATAAAACTCCTTTTGAGATATTATCGTATCAGACATACAACAATTTCATTGTCGCTTCGGATTCTATTGTTGATATGACGCATTCACTAAAGATTCAACCAAAAGCAAAAATGCTTCGAACCAAGACGTCTATTATTCCGGTTGACTGGGGTCTCGGTCAAAAATATCACTTGCACGAAAGAGAAAATATGGCTCTTGCTTATCAAACTGCAAAACTCTTTCGAGTGGATGAAGATGCTATCAGAAATGTTCTTACAAGGTTCAAATCGCTTCGAGGTCGATTGGAACTTGTAAAAAAGATAAAGGGGGTTGAATTCTATAATGATTCAACATCTGTTTCTCCAATATCTACCGAACTGGCTATACGAACCCTCTCAAAAGAAAAAAACATCGTGCTTATATTCGGTGGTGCAAAAGGAGATGGTGTATATGGGGGCCTGTATGAAGCTATGCCAAAATATATTCATACTCTTGTATTGTTGCCTGGAAGTGGCACGATCTTGGAAAGAAAAATGATCGATAAAATAGAAGGTATAAAAGTTGTCTCAGCTCCAAATATAGAAGAAGCTGTCATTGTTGCGGTAGAGAATGCAAAAAAGGGAGACCTGATATTGTTCAGTCCTGGTTTCGATGCTGTCGGATTGGATGGATCAAGGCGAGAACGCGGAGATAAGTTTCAGAAAGTCGTTAGGGCTTTGTAATGAATTCGTAAAAAGCGAAAGACGGTAGATTGTCTTATTGTTGAGATGTTCTGCTTTGAGATTTATTATTCGCCACAAATCAAACAGATTATCTTGCCTTCAAATTGCCAATCTCGGTATATTGCCTGCATTAGACCGGCAA
This sequence comes from uncultured Candidatus Saccharibacteria bacterium, assembly GCA_964576745.1. Taxonomy (GTDB): domain Bacteria; phylum Patescibacteriota; class Minisyncoccia; order Phycocordibacterales; family PALSA-1337; genus C7867-002. The sequence continues at coordinate 2,435 of CAZNUY010000002.1, forward strand.
CTGATAGTGCACTATTGTTTGATATTGTAAGATCGGTACTATTTTGAACAAGGTCGATCGCTGTGCCTATATCTTCATTGGTTGCTGTCCAAGCATAGCCACCAGTTTTGTTGATAAGTTCTACCAATTTTGGCATCCTTTCAGTCGTCTGGGCAACAATGGCATCTGCAACGGATTTTTCTTGAGGTCCGTCATAATTTTCGAATTGATCAGAAATGGGATGACAAGAAGAAGTTTGGACAATGTGAACTTGGATATTGATCTTGTTATTGATGAAAAATTGAGCTAGAGCTTGTGCTGTTGTACCTGAAGAAGTTCCGATAAATATTGCTCCTTTATTTATTTCTTTCGTAATCTCTTTGCCCAGACTTTCGTATCCCAAAAGGGCGATATCATCGGTCGATTGGCGTAAACTTCGATAGCCAGTTTCGACTGCTTGAGTCAGGGCTTGTACCGGACGCTCTTTTGTGAGAACTCTCAAGTTAGATGAATTTTCATTTTCTAGAGTTTTGAGTTTATTCAATTTATTTTCATTGACACTGTGGCCAACAAAAATATCTAAGCTGATCTTGTCTGTGTTTGCGGAATTGAATTGGTCCAAATATTTTGCGGCTGCCAATGCGGCATTTCCTGAAGATGAAAGGGCAAATTTTCTGTCGCCTTTGTTGTAATAATAGTCGATCATATAAGGAATCGATCGACCTTTATGTGATCCAAATTTATGAAGATCTTCTCGCTTGAAGAAGATGTTTGGGGAGCCTATTTTATCGGCCAATTTGTCATATTGTTCCAAAGGAGTCATGTTGCTATCCTACACTTTTTTCGTTACCATTGAAAGGTGTTAGTAGGTGTGTGATTTGTAGCCATCTTTTAATTAATGTTTCAACAAAATATAAAAACTATGAATACTATTTGCGTATGTCCAGAATGTAAAAATACAATAGATCTTTCTCGTTATCCAAATCTAGCAGTTGGTATGGTTATAGAGTGCAATCATTGTGGTATGACTCTATTGGTCAAAGAGATTGTTGATGGTAATGTCAAAACCGATATAGTCGATGAGGGAAAGTAAAGAGTTTGGATTTGTCGTTAACACTAGTTGAGAAATTAAAACTTGCAAGGTATTTTTTTAGATAATATGAGCAATTGTTTGAGTAATCAAAAATTGTTAGTTTTTTGTTCATGGTTGCTGATGTCTGAATGAACAAAAAACTTTACAATTTTTAGATTGCGAGTCTGCGATTATTATCTAAAAAAATACCTTGCAAGTTTTAATTAAATCTCAAATTTTTATCGAATTTTCTTTATCGTCTCCTCAATCATACCCCTGAATCCATGTGAACCGAGAAAAGCGATGACGTTATCTTTTTTGGTTGAAGATTTGAGGAAATCTACGAGTCTAGTATCATCGTCAATATGTATTGCGTTATTATGAGTCTTTGATATTACAGAACAGAGTTCGTCACCTTCCATTGGTTGTTCATCTGCATTTTCGGCTAACTTTAGTTTGGTTAGACGCGGAATTATAATTGTGTCTGCTTCATTAAAAGCATTATCATATTTTGCTTGTGATTCACGACTTCTTCCACCACTATTTGGCTCGAATACTACGATCACTTTGCCTGAGTAAACAGATCGAAGGGTGTTTATTACGGAGCGAGCTTTTTCTGGTGAATGAGCTATATCGTCAATTATTGTGATATCACCATCATCTCTTTTTTCCATCCTTCTCTTGAGTCCTTTGAACTTCGAAATTGCTTCTACAACTATCTTTGGATCGACGCCTATACTTACTGCCATTGCAAAACAACCGGTAATATTTTCAGCTTGATAAAGTCCGAGGATAGGGGAATTGATAATATAATCTATATTGTCTTTTGAAATTGTGAATTTTAGACCACTCTTTGATTGGGAAAGGTTTTTGTAGGCAAAATATTGTGGAGTCGTCTCATTGATTGGCAAGGCTCTGCCGTATGGGATAACTTTACCTTTATAATCATTTATTATTGATTTAACTTCTGCACCATCTGTACAGGCAACGATTGAACCGTTATCTGGCAATCCTGCAACGAGCTTTTTAAATGCATCGAAATATTCTTGTTCGGTAGGGTAGAGATCGGCATGGTCCCAAGAAACTGCGGTGAGTAGTAGTTCAGTAGTTTTGTAATGGAAAAATTTTGCTCTCTTATCAGTTGGCGAGCTCTTGTATTCATCTCCTTCAAAAACACTCCATCTTGAGTCGGTGAGTTTTGCGGCAGAATCATGAGAGAGGGAAATACCACCAAACATGTATGTTGGCGACAAATCAGCATATTCGAGGATAAATGATAATAATGCCGAAGATGATGTTTTGCCCCAAGTGCCAGCGCAAACTATCGAATGTTCCTTGGCAAAATATTTGCCGATAACTTCTGGATATGAAAAACACGGTATACCTTTTTCTTTTGCAAATACTATCTCGGGATTAGTTGTACCAGAGGCGGTACCGACGATGACTATTGAATCCTCATAATCATTGCCGTCAAACATTTGTTCTGGGTGCCATCCCGCATAAAATGATATACCTTGCTGTTCAAGTTCGGTGGAAACTGGAGGAAAGAATCCTTTGTCACTACCGGTTACGATAACCCCTCTTTTGTGAAAAGCGATTGCTAGGGCGCTTGTAGCCACACCGCATATACCGATAACATGAAGTCTCTTTGGAAGTTTTATTTGATTATCTGTTGTGTCATTTTTCATATAATCAGTATAGCTTAAGACACCAAAATTTTCTTGGCTTCGGCGAGATCGGTGCTCCATCTGTTTCCGTCGAACCATTCAAGTCCAGAAAATTGAAGTTTATATACATCGGTCGGTCGTTGGAGAGAGCCGAGATAAACATATTTTAAACCCATTTCTTTTGCTTTTTGCACTGCTGTAACCATCATTGCAAGACCCATATCTTTTGGACAATTATTGAGATCATAAAAAGGGTATGAATAGTGAAGAATAGTTGATGATGAGTATGTAATTGTGTAGCCATTGCAAATTTCTAACTTCTGCGGATCTGAATGCGGTACGTCCCCACGGGATTGAATATCTCGAAATTCCAATAATTGATTGAAGTTGCTTTTGTCTGGATCAGTGAGCATCTCTTTGACCTTTTGGGCACTCATGATATTGGCTCCAAATTTCATATCGTAGAAGTCTTTTGCCATTTTGCCAATAGAAAAATTGTATTGAGAAGAGGGAAGTGGAAGACCTACTTGTTTCATTTCTAGTGATGGGACTTTTTTCAATATGCGTCTATTTTCGCTACTTAGCTCAAATTTGTTTAGATCTATACGCAAAGATCTTGTCTGTTGCATAACGCCTTTACCAATTCTGGTGAAAACAAAGCCCTTTTCATACATGTCGGCTATGTTATTCACAGAAAAATCACTTATTGTCTCTTCTTTCCAAGATAGGTATTTCATACTAATGAAGTGCAAGCCAAAAACCGAAAACTACGAAGAAGAAATGAACAACCCAAAAGCGCATCACGGTCTTTTCTTCGCTCCAACCTGAGAGTTCGAAATGGTGGTGTAGTGGAGCCATCTTGAATACTTTTTTTCCAAAAAGATATCTGGAGCCGACTTGGATGATGACAGATAGTGCCTCTACATAGAACATGAAGCCAAGGAATACAAGAGCACTAGTTTCACCAATTGCCATGGCATTTACAGCAAGTAGCGCTCCTAGACCCAGAGATCCAACATCACCCATCATGAATCTTGCCGGTTTTATATTGAAATAGGTATAAGTAAGTAGTGCACCTACTGTGGTTGCATTCAAGATTGCCAATTCACCAAAACCGTTTATCCACGATAGGAGAGTGAGGGCGGTCATAGTCGTCATAAGCATACCTCCTGCAAGACCGTCCATACCGTCGGCAATGTTTACTGCATTTGCAGTGAACATAACTATAAAAATAATTATTGGCACGATGAAAAATCCTGCATCGAAATTTTCTCCAAATGGTAGGTATATGTAGTGCCAAGCTGGTCCAAGTTTCGAATATACCCACCAAGCTGTTAGACTGCCTGCAACAAATTGGAGAATCAATTTTTCATGCACGAATATACCTCTTGATGTTCTTGAGCCGAACCAAACAGAAATCCTCTTGAAGGCAATCCAAGGCAAAGTCAATGTATACCAGATACGCATCTTCCATTGCTTATGAACACGGATAAGTCGTAGAACATGATCAAATTTTTTTGAATGACGTTCTCGACCAAAGATATTCATAAGGTCGTCGACGGCACCGAGTGCACCAGAGAACAGCATCACGCCTATTGGTACCCAAGTAAAACTTCTGTTCCAGTTGAATACAAAAGTAAGTACAGCAACCGTTATTATGACCAATAATCCACCCATGACAGGGGTAGATGTTTTGTAGGCCTGATTTTCTATGGAGAGAAGTTCGGTTTTTGAGCCTTTAATAACGTGGAAACGATAGAGTATTTTCGAAAGAAATGGAGCCCATAAAAAGGCAATAATTGAACTTAGTATCGTAAAACCAATGATATATGCTAGATCTGCCGTACCTTCTAGGATGGTTAACATAACTGATAAGATAGCACAAAAAAGACCTTTTTTCCAACTGCAATTTTAGTTATTTTGAAACAGTTTTAGTCTGCGAATTTCTGTTTTACTTCGTTGTGCTCTTAAAGCCAATTGCTCGACATTATTTTCTCTTGACCATTTTTGTGAAGAAAGAGGTAATGTCTCATCGATTATTTCTATTTGTCCTTCTCTTACTCCAGTTTCATAAAGCCCATCTTCGGGATATGCGATCGAATGAGCGTAACTGATAAATTTTGGTTTATTGTCAATATATCTGACCTCCTTAACAATGAGAACGTGATTTCTCTCACTATTTTTCTGATCATTGATCATAGTAATAATATCTCCTGGACAAACTTCTTTGAGATCGATTGCGGTGCTATTGGAATCATGTGCAAATGTGTTTACATCACAATTTTCGACAGGTCGAATTGTGCATTTGATCTGACCTATGAAGCCTTGGCAATAAATGAAATTGATCTGTTTGCTTATGGTTCCGAGTTTTCTTGCTTGTGATTCTGCTTCGAGCATATGATAAACAAAACCGGAACATTCAATACCTAGTTCATTGTCGACCAAAGTCTTCTTGAGAGCTTCGTTTGAAATGGAGTTCTTGTCGATCTTTTCTTTGTGAATGATAGTTTCAACCTCTTCTTTTATATCTTGTGGGCTTCCTTTGCCTATATGAACACGAAGTGAAGCACGGTTCTTCTTTGTTCGGTTATTGAAGTAAGGAATAGAGCACTGTGCACTGCCAATGTGAAAATGTAAATATTGCTCTAAGAGATCCAGAGCATTTTTTGATAATGTTTTATTTTCCATTTGTATATTATACCTCGAGATTGAGTTTGCAGGTTTTTATTATTTCAATTATTTCTAGACCGTGTTTACCAAACACATTGTGACTATCCATGAGATTGGTCTTGCTCTGAATGCGGATAAGATCGGAGTTTGGGGTTGCATTTTCATAAACTACTACGTCAAATCCTTTCTTTTGGAGATTTGCTGTTGCATCGTCAAAGATGCCTTGGATATGACTCGTGACTCTCTGGACGATTTGAGCTCCGTCAGTTATGGCAATTATGTCTTGATCGATAGGTAGTTCTAGTAATGCTCGAAGGTGTGCTTCAAAAGTAGTAATACCTTTTGAACCTTTTTGTTCTCTTTGTTCTAGTTCTAGGATTGATTCGTACGTAGTTGAGGCTGGTTGTCTTGCATTTATTTCGATGAGGTAGATCTTTCGGGTTTTTTCTTCCATGACAAAGTCCACTCCAAACAATCCTTTCCAACCATCTTTTTGCAATTTGATCCCAATATCGTAGACGATGGTCTTTATGTGATCCAAATCTCTGGTGTTGAGCATTTTGTGAGCCAATCCCCAATCATTGCCTATGGTACTAAATCGGTTGTCCGTGAATGGTGGAAGACCAGTTATCTGGTAGCTGACATTACCCATCATGATTTTGTCTTTTGTCACAATTGCATTTACGGTAAATGAAGGTCCGTGGATATAAGAAGACAATCTAGCCATCCTTTCGGGAAATTTTTCTTGGAGGAGGGAAAGTTCGTCGCGATTTTCGACAAGTATTGTTCCATCTCCAGTGTGTCCGTGTGCCCACTGAACGATGAATGGTTCATTTTTCCACATCATTTGTTTGGCCAATTTTACGGTATGAGACGGAAGATATTTTCCGAGATCTCCAAGCCAGCGGATTTGTGAAAGTTTGTTTTCTACTCTCTCGGATAAATAAGATTTTGGATTGATTACATTCCACTTTTTTGAAGCGATCTCTGACTCGACACGCATTGTATTTTTGAATACAAGAATATGGGCATCATTTGTGACTAGCTTTGCAGTTTGTGGATGTGCCAATAATTCTGTAGTCCCCAATAAACTTTTATTGGGACTTTCGACCAAGTGGACAAAATCAGGGTAGGCTTTTTTTACAATTTCTCCATATTTGGTCTTATTGGAGACAATTATAAAGTTTTGATTTGGTTCTGTGCCGAGAGCTCTTTCTATTTCGCGAGTGACATATATTATTTTTTTGTCATTTAAGTTCATGTAAACAGTCTAAAGTCTATTGAATATCGTTGCAAGTATTGTTCTTCATCAAAATACGTGCTCTAGAAAATCTGAGATTGATGATGCAAATTTGTAAATTTATGATAATGTTGACTTATGACTACTTTTTCTGTTGTAGCAACACCTATAGGGAACATGGCCGATATAACCATGCGCGCTTTGGAAGTGCTCAAAAAGGCAGATTTGGTGCTCTGTGAGGATACTAGGATGACCAAACGATTGTTGGATCATTACGATATCAAGGTTGAGACCATGTCATATCATGTGCATAGCAAACTTTCTCGACAAACAGAAATTATTGATTTAATAAAAGAAGGAAAGAATATTGCCTTGGTTTCAGATGCTGGCACTCCGGGCATTTCCGATCCGGGTATTGAACTTGTTAGGTTAATAAGAGAACAATTTGCAAAAGAAATAAGTGAAGGCTTGTTGAAGATCCAGTCTATACCTGGACCTTCGGCATTGACTGCTTCTATCGCTGTCGCAGGAGTACCATGTGCCGACTTCAGCTTTCTTGGTTTTTTGCCTCACAAGAAGGGTAGAGAGACTTTATTCAAAGAAATCTCTAGTTCAGAGAGGACGGTTATTTTTTATGAATCTCCTCACAGGATAATGAAAACTTTGGATTCGTTGATCAAGTTTTGTCCACACAAGAATGTAACGATTGCGCGCGAACTAACCAAGATTTTTGAAGAAGTTGTTGCCGGCACCGCTGGCGAAGTTAAAAGTTATTTTGAAAAGAATGCAGATAAGGTGAGGGGTGAGTTTGTAGTGTTTGTGTATTAGAAAATCAAACATATTTTTGGAAAAGAAACTCGCCCCGAGGGGCGAGATGTGTTTAGTGCTACAGTGAGTGTTAACTCAACAATTTCACTCGAAGTCTACGTAGAAGATTTTGTGCGGCCCGATTTTCAAAGCTCTCCGCACAGATCATTCTGCGTATGGATAATCTGAAAAGTTCAAGATGAGCCGGATCAGTTTCCGGACACAACCAACATCTTGTATTGTCTCTTGCGTTTTCGAGTTTCAATTTTGGTACTGGATGCCTCTCGGACGGTTTTTGAGGCAAACGGAACCAATCAAACTCGAATAGCACAGGATCCTTGAGATCTTCTGTCATAACCCATTCACTGGGGTTATTGGGTTCACCTTTCCTTTTTTCGAAAAGATGAACGCATTCAATAGCAATCACTCTTTTTGACGTGTCTGATAGATAGACTCTGGCGATGTGGCCACAATATACTCGTGATGATGAGCCTCTGCCGACCTGTTTCAGCATTTGTCCGTTTGCGAATCCAGGTAAGACAGGTTCAAGAAGATGCGGATCAGTTTTAATGCCTGTGATCCGCAACAAGTTCCTAATGAGAATTTCTTGCATCAGATTCCTTTCCGTTTGATTTTTCAACTATTTCTAGCATAATGTTAGCACCCTAGGTTATAATGACAACATGTCTATCCGTCAAACAATAATGATTCTCGGTTTCTTCCTTATCATTCAGCCGTTTCTTGGTTTTAGCTCAGCTGTGGATATCATACTAAATATAGTTGTTGGTTTACTCATTATCATCTTGGCCTATAAGATTTTTCCAGTAGATATAGCAGATTCGTCATCGGGCGGTGATAAAGATAAAAATTATAAAGTCGCAACAAAAAAAGATGATTTACCTTTTGTTGAACATAGAAATCCTGATAACAATAATTCTGTAAGTGAATAAATGAAGATTTGGCATAATACTTTTGCAAATAAACTTTTTCTCATTCTAATTGGTCTTTTTGTAATTTCTACTGGAATATTGCTCGCAGTTTTTTATGCACCGGCAAGTCGCGTTGATTATGTGGCGACTATTGACAACGGTGTCGTTGAAAAATTTACAGCAGTAGTCAAAGACGCTGTTCCGGAGATTGTTGTCACTCACATAAAAACACCCGATCCACTCAAAGCGGTATATATGACCAGTTGGGCTGCTGGCAATCAACGATTTAGAAACGAACTTTTTGATCTAGTAGATAATACTGAGATTAACGCAGTTGTTATTGATATAAAAGACTATTCTGGGAAAATTAGTTTTCCGGTTGAAGATCCGCTTTTGGTAGAGGTTGGCTCTGCTGAAAAAAGAATTCCTGATATAAAGAAGTTTATTTCAGAACTTCATGAAAGAAATGTCTATGTCATTGGTCGTATTTCTTCGTTTCAAGATTCTTATCTTATAAATATTTATCCTGATTCAGCTGTAAAAAATAAAGCCGGTGGCATTTGGAAAGATTTTAAGGGAGTCAAATGGCTTGATGCTGGATCCGAAAAAGTTTGGGAATATCTTGTTGCTATCGGCAGAGAGTCGTATGCTCTTGGTTTCGATGAATTGAATTTTGATTATATTCGTTATCCGTCTGATGGAAATATGCAAGACATCGTCTATCCTTGGAGTGGAGATAGGCCAAGAAGAGAGGTGATGAAATCTTTTTTTGCATACCTGAGGCAACAATTTGCAACGAGTAGCATTCCAATATCTGTAGATCTTTTTGGCTTGACTACAAGTGCGGAAGGGGATTTGGGTATCGGACAAAGTTTAACTGATGCCCTTATGTATTTCGATTATGTGGCACCAATGGTTTATCCATCGCACTTCGGTAAAGGTTTTATCGGTATTCCAAAGCCAGCAGAGAAACCCTATGAGGTTATAAAATATTCTATGGATCAGGCAATTTTGAAAGCTTCGACTACTATGGCAAATCCAAATAAGATTCGACCGTGGTTGCAGGCATTTGATCTTGGGGCTGTGTACACGCCAGCGATGGTTCGTGCTCAAATGCAGGCGACATATGATGCTGGACTTACAAGTTGGATGCTTTGGAATGCTGGAAGTGTGTATAAAAAGGACGCTCTTTTGCCAAAGGGTGAGATGTTGAGCGGTGGTGTTAAATAGTATTATTATCCGCTCTTTTGCTTAGTTATGCACAGTTAATCGATAGTGCACTTGCTTTATTTTGTATAAGTTGTATTATATGTAGCCGGATGCTACTCCATTCAATGTACTTGTCACCTCGAGGAAAGGTGTATTAAGTGTTGGTGTTGTAGCAAAGACAGTAGAGGAACTGTTATGTCCTATTGCAGATGTTACGTTCGTCTCGAGAACGGGAGGAGAATCTTGATCGCACGAGCCTTGGCTACCAGGGTTCAAGATGCTCTCAGGAAGCTCGGAAGACAGCTTCGGGACGAGATCGATTTTCGCAGTTTCATGCGAACTATCGGCGTGTCGTAGATTCACCCACTCACCCCGCCCCGGGCGCGCACCTTGCGCGCCCGGGGCAAAACTTTTTTATGATA
>CAZNUY010000002.1:12529-18661 GCA_964576745.1 uncultured Candidatus Saccharibacteria bacterium
CGCCCCGGGCGCGCACCTTGCGCGCCCGGGGCAAAACTTTTTTATGATATAATATTCTTTAGTATGAATGATGATAATCGCATTACCTATTTTGCAGAAACTGATGCGCGCAACAAGCGGATCAAGTTTGGTATCAAAGCCAAAGATCGTACTCGCCATGTCTACGTGATAGGAAAGACAGGTATGGGAAAGTCGACCCTTCTCGAGAACATGGCCGCTCAGGATATTGCCAATGGTGAGGGTATGTGTTTCATCGATCCTCATGGCAAGACTGCTGATCTATTACTCGAATACGTACCAAAAGAACGTATTCGCGACGTTATTCACATTGCTCCATTTGATACTGATTTTCCAATTTCATTCAATGTTCTAGAAAGTGTCGATCCACAAAAGAGACATCTAGTTGTCTCTGGTCTAATGAGTACATTCAAAAAGATTTGGGAGGATGCATGGTCGGCGAGAATGGAATATATTTTAACGAACACTCTCCTCGCACTTCTCGAAGCACCAAATACTACTCTGCTCGGAGTAAATAGGATGCTTTCGGATAAGGATTACAGAAAAGAGATTGTTTCTCATGTACAAGATCCATCTGTCAAAGCTTTTTGGGTAAAAGAATTTGCAAACTATACCGAACGTATGGCGGCCGAGGCGGTCCCAGCGATCCAAAACAAAGTCGGTCAATTTACTGCCAATCCTCTTATCCGAAATATGATCGGTCAAGTCCAATCATCTTTTGATTTTCGTGAGGCAATGGATAGGAAAAAGATAATCATAATCAACCTGTCAAAGGGAAGGATCGGTGACGAAAATATGAAACTTTTAGGTGGATTGTTGGTTACAAAAATCTACCTTGCTGCTATGTCACGTGCGGATGTGCCCGATCGTGTAGCAAAATTATTACCAAATTTTTATCTTTTTGTAGATGAATTTCAAAACTTTGCGAACGCCTCTTTTGCCGATATTCTTTCCGAGGCAAGAAAGTACAAGCTCAATCTGACTATTGCTCATCAATATGTTGAACAAATGGATGAAATAGTTAAGCCAGCAGTCTTTGGTAACGTCGGAACAATGATCGCTTTTCGTGTGGGAGCAACAGATGCAGAACTTTTGGAAAAAGAATTTGCTCCTGTTTTTGTTATGGAAGATCTGGTAAATCTCGGTTTTGCCCAAATATACCTAAAGCTCATGATTGATGGTCTATCGTCTCAACCATTTTCTGCTACAACATTGCCACCGATAGCTCAACCTGAGTCATCTTATGTCAAAGAGATAATTGATGCTTCGCGCGAACAGTATGCAAGACCACGCGCTTTGGTCGAAGAGAGTATTATTGCCTTTCATGAGCCAACACCAAAAACTAGTCCTCAAAAAAATTCATCTTCCACTTCTACTTCATCTACTTCAAAAAAAGACCAAGCACTTAATCAATCGACTGGTCAGTCCATAAGTCAGCCGGTCAATCAGCCGATTGCTTCAAAAATTAGTGATAAGGAAAAAGTTTTATTGGATAAAAAAACTGAAAAAAAGGAATTAGATTCACCTCAAAATTTGGTAGATTTACCAAAACCGGTGGAAGCAGATCATTTACTTGAAAAAAATGAGTTGAACGAAAGAAAAAATATTGAAAATGTATCAAAGAAGTCGACCAATAACGTTGTAAATCAAACATCACATTCATCGACACATCCACCCGTAAACATCAATAATTCGAGACCTATGTCTCCAGCACAAAATCATATACAACCTGTATCATTGTCTAGTCTCGCAAATAAGAAACCAAAAGTTGATCATAAAATCCAAACTCAAAAGAATGTTAATGATCTAAAAAGCGCTCTTTCCGCAGTGCTCGCAAAAGCAAAGGAGGCTCATGGTCAGAATCCAATCAGTAGTCAAAAACCAGAGCCAAAAGAGGAAAATAAAGTTCAAGATGTAAAACCACAAACGGCACATGCTGATGTTCCATCCAGTGATGTACCAAAAGAGGTTCCTGAGGATGTACTAACGAAGGTCTTAAATTAGTCGAGGTTGCACCTCGGCATAATCTCGCCTAGAATAAGCGTATGAAAAAAGTCCTAATATTCTCTTTGGTTTATTATCCACGGTTTATAGGCGGGGCAGAAGTGACGATAAAAGAAGTTACCGATCGAATAGATCCAAAAGAAATAGAGTTCGATATGATCACTCTCCGACTAGACAAAAGTCTTCCGAAATTTGAAAAAATTGGAAATGTAAATGTTTACAGAGTCGGTTGGGCAGGCAATCAAAAAAATAGTTCAGATTCTTTGCCTCGGTACTTGCATCTTAATAAATATTTTCTTTTGTTTTTTGGTCCACTCAAAGCGTTATATCTTCATAAAACTAGACAATACGATACTATCTGGTCTTTGATGGCAACATACAATACATTTGCCGCACTTTTCTTCAAGCTACTTAAGCCAAAAGTTCGTTTTGTCTTTACCCTCCAGGATGGTGATCCGATCTCGTATATCAAACGTCGTGCACTGCCTCTGTATCCATTTTTCAAAATGTTTTTTACTCGAGCCGATCATATCCAAGCAATTTCAAAATATTTGGCAAAATGGGCAAGGGATATGGGTGCTAAGTGTCCGGTCTCTGTTGTGCCAAATGCTGTCGATGTAGATTTATTTGGTAAGGCACATGATCAGTCGGTACTGGCAAATCTAAAAGAGCAGTTCAATAAGAAAGATGGAGACGTCTTCTTGATCACCACTTCAAGGTTAGTTGTAAAAAATGCAGTTGGTGATGTTGTGTCTTCACTTGCCTTGTTGCCAAGTAATGTAAAATTTCTCATTTTGGGTCAAGGGTATGAAGAGTCAAAGCTTAGAGAACAAGTTAGAATTTTGAATCTAGAAGAACGAGTCAAATTTTTGGGCTATGTAAAACACAAGGATATGCCAAAATATTTGCAGATAGCAGATATCTTCATACGACCATCTCTATCTGAGGGTCTTGGCAATTCATTTTTGGAAGCAATGTCAGCTGGATTGCCGATTATCGGAACTCCTGTTGGTGGAATATTAGATTTTTTGATAGATGGAGAAACTGGACTATTTTGCGAAGTGGCTAATCCAAAAAGTATTGCAGAACAAATAAAGAAGTATATGTCTGATGAAGATTTGAGAAATAAGATAATAAAGAATGGCAGAGATTTGGTAAATCAACACTATCGCTGGGAAATGGTGGCAAAGAAGATGAAGATAATATTGGAATAGAGACCATGTCAATATGCGATAAACGATAGTTTTTGTGCTAAGATTATCCCATGAAAATCCTTATCGCTTCCGGTATATATCCACCAGATATTGGAGGACCAGCCCAATATGCTAGGAATCTCTATGAGACTTGGAAAAAAGAAGGTCATGATGTAAAAGTCGCTGCTTATCGATGGGAAAGGGCTTTTCCACCCCTTGTACGACATATTTTGTATTTACTCAAAGTTATTCGCAAAGGTTGGAATGCTGATCTTATCTTGGTTCTCGATACGTGGTCGGCTGCGGTACCGACAATGCTTGCTTGCGCACTAATGCACAAAAAATACATCATTCGAACAGGGGGCGATTTTCTTTGGGAATCATACGTTGAAAGAACAGGAGATTTGGTTTTGTTCAAGAATTTTTACAAACAAAAACTCAATAATCTCACCAGGAAGGAGCGATTTATTTTCAAATGGGGAGGACAGTCTTTGAGAAAAGCTGCAAGTATCATTTTCAGTACCGATTGGCAGAGAAAGATATTTGAGTCAGCTTACAACCTAGATTCAAAGAAGAACTATATTGTTGAGAATTTTTGTGGTAGTCGCGAAGCATTCATAGAACCTGAAAATCGTTCGTTTGTAGCAGGAACTAGAACTTTGAAGTGGAAGAATGTTGAATTTTTGAAAGAAGTTTTCCATGAGGCTCAAGACAAAATCAAAGCCCAAAATCTACCCCAAGTTGACCTTGATTGTGGCAAGGCTGTCTACGATAGCTTTGTCGAAAAACTTCATCATTCATATGCAGTAATTTTGGTTTCTCTCGGTGATATTAGTCCAAATATGATATTTGATGCTATTCGAGTAGGTACACCATTTATTCTTACAAAAGAAAATGGTATTAGTGAAAGAGTCAAAGATTGTGCAATTTTCGTCGATCCGCAAAATCGTACCGAAATTGCAGATAAGATTGTCTGGCTTGCTGATCCAAAAAATCGCGCGATGCAAGCTCTCAAAGTTAGGAACTTCACCTGGGTCCATACATGGCAAGATATTGGCAGAGAAATTTGTGAAGTTTGGAATAAAGTTATCTAATCAATGTAATGTCACCCCTCCCTGCACACAACCTTTCAAAATACCCCTACGGAGCGCCACCAACACCAATAGTTGAATACAAAGACAGGGTGGCGCGAGTAGAGACGGCTCTGCGAGTTTTCTGTTATTCGAGCAGAGCCGATCGTGGTATTTTGAAAGGTTGTGTGCAGGGAGGGGTTGAGCTTTCTGATTTTATATCTAAATAATTTTGTTTATTAATTAAAAAATGACCAAGCAACTACTAATGATATCAACTGATCGATCAATCTTCGACAAGGAGAGTGTTGTTGCACAAAGACAGATTGAAAATGCAAAAAATTGGGATCAAGTTCATATCGTGGTCTTTGCTGAAAAGAGTAAATATCCAAGCACATTACAATTAGGTAATAATTGTTATGTATATAGCACAGAATCTACATCAAAACTTTTTTATCCATGGGGCGCAATATCAGTCGGGAAGTCGGTAATCAAGAAAAATAAAATAACTGAAATAACCTGTCAGGACTCATCTCTCACTGCTATGGCTGGTGTCGCTCTGAAAAATAAGTTCAAAATATCACTTGAAATACAAATTCATGGCGATATTGGAAGTCCTTATTTCGCTAGTCATCTAACAAACAAGATTAGACTTCAATTAGCCAAAAAATATTTACCCAAAGCAGATAAGATAAGAGTCGTTTCAAATAGGATCAAAGATTTTGTTCAGAAATTATTGGATAAGAGCGGTAAAAATATTCCGATCGAAGTGAGACCTATAGCTATCAATGAAGAAGAAATAAAGAATGCTTCTGTTATAGAAGGTGCTGATCTTCATAAAAAATACAAACAGTTTGACCAAATTGTACTCATGGCTTCTCGCATTGAATCAGAAAAGAATATTGATCTTGCTATCGAGGCTTGGTCCGCTGTTGTAAGAGATTTTCCTAGGGCCGGATTGTTGATCGTTGGAAGTGGTGGTTGCGAAGATGGGCTCAAGAAACTCGTTGTACAAAATCAATTGCAAAAATCGGTAATTTTTGAATCATGGGTAGAAAAGAAAGTTTTGTATTCATATTACAAAACTTGCGATATTTTCTTGGTTACATCATTGTTTGAAGGGTATGGACTCACTCTTATGGAGGCGAAACTGTCTGGGGCAAAGATAATATCAACCGATGTTGGTATAGCAAGAGATATTGGGGCGGAGATTGTTTTGCACGATCATTTTGATTTGTCGAAGAAAATTAAGGCAGTATTATCAAAAAATAATAATCTTGGGAGCGTAGAATAAATAATGATCAATAAAGCTTTGAAAATTTACGAATTTGCCAATCAAAATCATCCTGAAAAGATGAAAATTTTTCGTTATATTATCTCCGGGGGCACGGCAACACTTACAAATCTTGCTTTTTTATTTATTCTTACCGAACTGTTTGGTGTTTGGTATTTGATATCAGCAATTATCTCTTACATTATCTCCTTTGCTGTAAGCTTCACAATGCAGAAGTTTTGGACATTCCAGGACGGTTCAAAAGAAAAAATAAAGTCTCAGGCTATTATTTATATTATTGTCACAACACTCAACCTGGGTTTGAATACTTTATGTATATATCTTTTCGTTGAGTCTGGTTTTCACTATCTTTTTGCTCAAATATTGTCTAGTATAATCATAGCTATCGAAAGTTTCTTTGTTTACAAATACCTTTTCAAGACACAATCAAGCTCAATAAGTACGACATAAGCGGAGGTTCGGCATATTAATTATTTGCAATGAAATTACTTATCATTACTCAAAAAGTAAATAGAAATGATCCAATTCTCGGCTTCTTTCACGGCTGGATAAT
>CAZNUY010000002.1:18761-56648 GCA_964576745.1 uncultured Candidatus Saccharibacteria bacterium
CTCAAAAAGTAAATAGAAATGATCCAATTCTCGGCTTCTTTCACGGCTGGATAATTGAGTTTGCAAAACATTTTGAATCTATTACTGCTATTTGTCTCGAAAAGGGAGAATACAATCTGCCAACCAATGTCAAAGTGTTATCTCTTGGTAAAGAGTCTGTCATATCCCGTCCAAAATATCTATTTAATTTTTATAAATACATCTGGCAAGAGAGGTGCAATTATGATGCTGTGTTTGTGCATATGAATCAGGAATATATTTTACTCGGTGGAATTTTGTGGCAATTACTCGGCAAAAAGATATATATGTGGCGCAATCATCATGCGGGATCGTTTTTGACTGATATAGCAGCAAAATTTTGTAATAAAGTTTTTTGTACATCGAAATTTTCTTTTACTGCAAAGTACAAAAAGACTGTTTTGATGCCAGTGGGTATAAATCTAGAACTTTTTAAGAAGAATGATTCAGTAAATAGAGTAGAACAGTCGGTTTTGTTTTTGGGGCGCATAGCACCGATCAAGCGTCCAGATCTCCTTATATGTGCTTTTGCGGGCCTTAAAAAGCAAAATTTGACCTTTAGAGCGTCTTTTTACGGCGATCCATTACCAAAAGACATAGATTATTACAATAATTTGAAGCAAATGGTTGCCCTCTATGATCTTCAAGATTGGGTTAAATTCTATCCTGGAATACCAAATGAACAAACAATTGGAGTATATAATGATCATGAAATTTTTGTGAATCTAAGTACGAGTGGTATGTATGATAAAACCATTTTTGAAGCGATGGCTTGTGGTTGCCTGATTCTGGCATCCAATAAAAACTTAAGAAATATAGTCGATCAATCTCTGATTTTTAATGAGGGAGATCTTGATGATCTTCAAGAAAAACTGAAGAGTTTACTAAGTCTAAATTTTGATCAAAAAAATAAAATTTTGGAACAATTGACTACCGTAACTCGTGCCAACAGTCTAAAAGAATTGGCAATAAAATTGGAAAAAGAACTATCTCTATCATGAAATTTTTCTATCTAACCGCAAAACAATATCCTGGTAAAACAGCAGATCATAATTATATAAAGAACTTAGCAAAATCTTTTTTTGCTATTCTGGGCAAGAATTTTAATCTAGTTGTTTGTAATACGGCAGATACTGCTTTTGAAGATGTTTCAATAATTAATCTCAAAATACCGCCTTATTTAAAGAGAACAATCTTCTTTTTTTTCTGGATCCCTTATTTACTGATTAGAAATACTTACGCCGATCATCATAAAGACAAAATAATTTTCTTTTCGAATGATCAAAATTTGTTATCAGTACTTATTTTTTGGAGATTTATTTTAAACAAAAAAATTACAATTGTTGCAGATTGGCATTTGCTTACAGATACATGGAAAGACAAATTTGTAGCGAAGAATGTAGATATGTCAATTTCAACATCTAAAAAGCTTAAACTTGCTATGAAAAATTTGGCACCATGCTCAAGGGTGCATGTGGTTTATGGAGGGGTTCGTCTGGAGGATTTCAAAATTGATAAAGATCGCTTGGGTCTAAGGAGAGAATTGGGTTTGCCTACAGACAAGATTTTGGTTGGATATGTTGGATTATTCCGCACATTGGGTCAAGAAAAGGGTATTTTGACAATGATTGATTCTATTAAATACTTAGATCCAAAATATTGTCTTGTTTTTGTTGGGGGAAAGTCTGATGAAATTATATATTATACAAATTATGCAAATGAGAGGGGTTACACAGATCGCTGTATATTTTTGCCTATCCAGTCATTTGATATGGTCGTCAAGTATGAAAAAGCAATGGACATTCTTTCCATACCATACCCAGATAAGCCACACTTTAGAAAATATGGTTTTCCTATGAAGATTTATGAGTATCTCGCATCTGGTGTTCCGATTATTTATACAAGATTGGATTTGGCGGAAGAAATATTAGCTGACTGTGCATTTGGCATATCACCTGATGATCCGTTCCAGTTTGCTAAAGCAGCAAATAAGATTATTGATGAGCCAAAATTGGCAAGTACTCTTGTTCAAAGAGGAATGGATGTGGTAAGCAAACTTGATTGGCAATCGAAAGCCAATGCAATATTACAAGTGTCTGATATAATTTCTCCTATGCTAAATATTTCAAACAAAGCCCTAAAGTACATATTATTCCAAAGAACTGAATTTTCGATATATCAGTCGTATCCGAAATTACTAAGATTGGTTATGAATAAAAAGTTTCATATATATAACTTGGCAATAAAGATTGAGTCTATATTATTAAAATCGAGAACAAAAAGGCTTTTTTCTTTGGATATGGAGAGAGAGTATTCGATCATCAAGGATCATCTTATACCAAAGGTTCAAAAGATTTTGGATATCGGTTGTGGAGTTGCGGGTATAGATATTATGCTAAATAAGTATTATGTATCAAATAACCAGCATCCAAGTATATACCTCTTGGATAAATCCGAAATCAATTCAAAAGTTTATTATGGTATAGAAAAGGAAGCGGCCTATTATAATTCACTAAATATTGCAAGAGAACTCTTGATAGATAATGGTGTTGAATCAAATAGAATATTCTTGCAAGAAGTCGATGGCAGGCCGATATATCCAAATGACAAATTTGATCTGATTTTATCTTTGATATCGTGGGGTTTTCATTATCCTATTTCTACATATTTGGATCAGGTCTATGAGAGATTGAATGTTGGTGGTCAGCTCATTGTGGATGTTCGTAAGGGTACAGATGGATTTGAACTTTTAAAAAACAAATTTGGTTCCTACGAAGTTATATATGAAGCCAGAAAGCATCAGAGGCTCTCAATTATAAAAAGATGAAACTTTTTTTGATTTTTCATGGAAGATTTCCGAGTGATAAGGCGGCATCTCTTTTTGCTGCAAAAAGCGCAGAGGCTTTTGCTCAATCTGGTTTGGATGTCACACTAATTGTTCCAAAAAGGTCTGGTATAGTCGATGAAGACCCATTTGTTTATTATTCGATTGAACGGAATTTTAAGATTGAATATATAAAAACTGTTGATGTTTATAAAAATTCAATTTTAAAACCATTGGCGTTTTGGCTTAGTTATATTTCTTTTTCTTTATTTACACGAATATATCTGAAAAGAAATTCAAGAAGAGAAGATATTATCTATTCAAATGAAATTTTGCCACTAGCTCTCGCGTCAAAAATCAGAAAAAATTGTTTTTATGAAATGCATGACTTTCCGGAAAGCAAGATTTGGTTATTCGGAAAATATCTAGCAAAAATGAAATGGATCTTGATCCACAATCGATGGAAAATGGAAGAAGCAAAGAGGTTGTTTCCAAAGCTTGATCAAAAAAGGCTTATCTATGAACCAAACGCGGTCGATCTCAAGGATTTTGATATAGAAATATCAAAAGTAGAGGCGCGAAAGCAATTGGGTTTATCAGAAAATAAAAAGATCGTTATTTACACTGGTCATCTGTATGGATGGAAAGGAGTCTATACGTTGGCTGAGTCCGCAAAACTCTTATCAAGTGATTATGAAGTTATATTTGTTGGGGGTACTGATAAGGACGTCAGTATGTTTCGACAAAAATATGGAAATGTTGAAACAATAAAAATTGTCGGACATGTGAAGCACTCTCTGATCCCAGTTTGGCAGAAAGCTGGTGATATTCTCATTTTGCCAAATACGGCCAAGGAAAAGATTTCGGCATTTTATACATCACCAATGAAATTGTTTGAATATATGGCAAGTCGTAGACCAATAATTGCCACTGATATACCCTCGATTAGAGAGATATTGAATAATAAAAATGCTTTGCTTGTTGAAGCCGATAATCCGGAAAAAATGAAGCAAACAATAGTACAGGCTTTTGAACGGGAAAATCAAAGTCAGGATCTTGCTGAGAGAGCTTTTGCAGATGTGACCAATCATACGTGGCGCAAGAGGGCAGATAGAATAATTAACTTTATCAAATTGAATGCTTAATTTCCTAAAGAAATACAAAATAGAAATTGCGATTTTTATTATGGCTTTATTGGCTCGATCAATTTTGTTTTCTATAAATCTAAATGCCAATGACTATAATTTAATAAATACTATTCATGGCGACGATGGTTATTATGAGATCAGTCAGGGTATATTATCTGGTTATGGCTTTACGGGTGAATTGAATTACCCTCATAGTCCAAACCCTCTTCGACCACCACTCTGGCCATACCTGATCGCCTTTATTGTTTGGATTTTTGGAACTTATTGGGTTGTTGCAATTATTGAAATAATAATAGGGAGCTTAATACCTGTTTTGGGTTTTATTATTACAAAAAGATTATTTGGAAACAATAAAATTGCATTAGGTACCGGTATTATGATGGCTTTGGAACCTTATAGTGTATTATTGTCTTCTCTTCTTTATTCAGAAACTATATTTACATTTTTATTTCTTATTTTTGTTTATTTTTTAATAAAATATTTTCAAAATAGAGAAGATAGAGATTTGATTTGGATGATGGTGTTTATGAGTCTTGCAACTGTTGCAAAAGTCACTATCCAATATATACCAATAGTTTTGGCTATAGTAATTGCTTTTGTTTCGTATAGAGAAAGCAAAAAGATCAATTGGAAAGCTATAGTTATAGTACTCGGAATATTTTGCTTGTTTATATTTCCTTGGTTGTATCGAAATTATGCTGAATTTGGAAAAGTTGGCATGAGTGCACAGCCAGCATTCAATCTTTATGTTTATCTTGTTCCTACTGTTCTTTCTATTGATAACAACACTTCTTTTGCGGATGAACATATGAAGTTTGTGAGGAGAGGTAATTTTGATGAAAATAATATTAACCTTGCAAATGGCGAATATTATACGGAGATAGCCGTGGCGATATTATTGGATCATAAATCAGCACTTATAAAATCTGGACTGACTACTCTGATAACTTTCTTTACTCATGATGGCTTGGTCACAATTTTGCAAAATGCCCATATTGTTTTACAAGGAAGTGGAAGACCGGCTTTGTCCATGTTATTGGCTGATCCGATCGGTTTTATCAAATATGTTATTTCAAATTTGGGAGGATTTGGTCTACTTGTAATTGTTATGAGGCTCATATGGATAATAGTAACTGGACTTTTCTTTTTTGGAGTTTTCAAATATCTAAAGTGGAATCGTCTCAATCCAAATGTTTTCATGGCACTTTTCCTTGTGGCATATTTTGCTCTTACAACAGCGATCAATGGTTTGGGAGTAAATGCAAGATTCAGAGTTCCGATTCTTGTTTTTATCTTTTCTTTTGCTCTGTATGGACTTTTTGTCAAAAAAAGGGATAATATCCAGACTGCAGAATGAAGCAATGAAATTATCAATAATCATCCCTTGCTATAACGAAAAAAATACAATTCGCGAAGTACTTTTGCGAATTATCTCTTTGAATATCTCACCTTGGAAGAAAGAGGTTATTGTAGTTGACGATTGTTCCAATGATGGTACAAGATCTATCTTGAAGGAGTTCGAAAATCAAGTGAAAGTGATATATCAAGATAAAAATGGTGGCAAGGGCACAGCTGTCTTGAAGGGTTTGGATCAGGCGATTGGTGACTATTTGATCATTCAAGATGCTGATCTTGAGTACAATCCCGAAGAGATTAAATCATTTCTCAAAGAGATAGATGGCAAGAGACCGAAAGTTATTTTTGGGTCTAGGAATCTTCATCATGAAAAGCGCAAGGGTTTTGTTTTTCAGAGATTGGGTGTATGGTTCATAACTTTACTAACCAACAAGCTTTATAATCTGCAATTAACTGATGTTTGGACTTGCTACAAATTGTTTCCACAAGAAGCAAAGAAACATTTTGTTAGTGGTGGTTTTGAAGCAGAGATTGTGTTTACTCTTGCTTTGGCTAGAAATGGTTATGAAATTTCTGAATTGGCCATATCGCATAATCCAAGAGATAAAAAGCAGGGCAAGAAAATCCGATATCGTGATGGCTTCCGTGCAATACAACAGATTCTGGCTGATAGGTTGATAAACCTAAAAAAACCTGAAGTCAAAGTTGTAAAGGATAATTCCGCTCTATTTTGTTGCCCACTATGTCAAAAAGATTTTGAGAGATTACCAAATGGCTATTCTTGCAAAGAGCATGGATTGTTCGAAATTGATGAATCAAAAAGACCAATCTTGATAGAGAAGGGTATATTTCAGAAAAATGAAGATCAGCATGAAAGTGGAATAAATTGGCTAAAATCATTTTTTAAACAATTTCCAAAGCTTTATTATTCTATCTGGCACGTCTTTTGTCCTGTAATGATGCTCATTAACGGTCCAAGAATGATCTTGGAAAAGGTGAAAAAGGGAAGTCTAGTTGCTGATATAGGTTCTGGTCCTGAGAGACTAGGTCCCGAGTTTATCAATGTTGATGTTTTTCCTTTTCCTGAAGTTGATATTGTTGCAGATGCTACGAGACTACCATTCAAAGACAACACTCTCGACGGAGCAGTAAGTGAGTCCATGTTGGAACATGTTCCGGATGCTCATGCTGTCGCAAATGAGATGGTTCGTGTCGTAAAGCCAGGTGGCTATATCTATATAAGTGCGCCTTTTATACATCCTTATCATGCTTCACCAGATGATTTCAATCGTTGGACGATAAGTGGTCTCAAACACATGTTCAAAGATCTGGAGATAGTTGAGGCTGGAGTCCGTTCTGGTCCTTGGAGTGCTGTGCTTATGTTTATGGCGTATTGGCTAGGAGTGATTCTTTCATTTGGTGCCAAGTCTGTTGCTCCGTTTCTTGCGCATATCTTCATGTTAATTTTGGGTCCACTCAAATATTTTGATTATTTCTTTATGAAGATTCCCGGATCAGAAGCAGTTGCGACACATCTTTATATCCTAGGTAGAAAGAAATAATAATCTTTTTTGTGTTATTATATTTGTCATGCTCAACAATAAAAGGCAACTAATTGTTCCAAGAGAAGCCACTAAATTTGTAATTTTCCAACGCACCCAATACTTGTTTTTCAGACGCAATCGGGTTGTTCAAAAAATTGTAAAATTATTACCCAAAAGATTGGCTTACGCATTGGAGTCATTGTTTTCAAATTTCAATCTAATAGTTTCTATTGAAGCTTTTTTCACTCACAAGACAGTAGAGAAGATGCTTGATGCAGAGATGAATATGGAATATGAGAGTATGAAGAGTTTTCTACCCAATAAGGTAAGTTCTATTTTGGATATCGGTTCTGGTGTCGGTGGTATAGATGTCTTACTGTTCAGACATTATCAAAGTCTAAATCCTAAGATATATTTATTAGATAAAACAGAAATGCCATCAAAGGTTTATTATAGTTTCAAACCAAAAGGTTGTTATTACAATTCATTACCGCTATCAAGGAAGCTTTTGGAACAAAATGATATTCCCAAGGATAATATTTTCACCGAAGAGGCAAAAGATAATCACATTGGATTTGATAGTAAATTTGATCTAGTTGTATCACTTATTTCTTGGGGTTTCCATTACCCAGTTGCTACTTACTTGGATCGAGTTTATGACAAATTGAATAAGGACGGAGCTCTGATTATGGATATAAGAAAGGTTCAAGGCAGTAACGGGTTACAGGAAATAAAGCAAAAATTTGGTAATTATAAGATTATTTATGAATCCTCAAAGAATACTAGAATTGTGGCAATAAAAAACAATTAGTAGTGAACCATTGTGCAATATTTGTTTTCGAAGAATTTATTTCTTGAATTGTAATAGGTCCAATCTATATCTTCGTTGGTTGCAATAATGTGCGGAATGTTGCCGTACCAAGCAGAAAAATCTCCGAAAGTTGAATCAGATCCGATAATGAGATCAGTTGCTGATAATAGAAATAGATCAGATATAGCGTCTTCTTTTGATATGTATATATTTAGATCCTTGAAATTGTTTTCATCTATCGGACCATCTGAAGTGATGACGAAGACAATTTTGTCCTTCATTAGACCATTTATTCTAATATACTCATGGATGATTTCTACCATCCTTTTTTCTTTTATGAAGTACTTTCCACCTTTGAATCGTTTGTAGTCTCCTTGGCGAATATGAATACCGATGATTTTTTCGTATTTTAGAGAAAGAACCTTGATAATCTCGTGGACACGATCAGTAATTTTTTCATTTGGAGAAAAAGCAATAGTTAATTCTCTCCTATATTTTTCCAATCCTATCGGATTTCTAAATAACCAACCGCTAAAATAGAGTTTTTCAGTACGGTTTTGATCAATTTTTATGCTCTGTGGGCTAGGTAGGAGATAGACGGTTTTGTTTTCAGTACTTTCGGAACTAATTAGCTCGCCTTTTACCAATTTGATTGTCAATATAGAATAGATTCTATACATCTTTCGCCAAAACTGTTTTAGAAAACTATTTTTTCTTTTATTATTATTTTCAAATAACTTAGATAGTAATCTAATCAAAATATCCTCGTTCTTCAACAGTTTGAATGAAGAGTGATACTCATAGAAAGATGGGTTTGAAACTATTGATTTTGTCTCTAAAGCAAAGGCGTATATGCTTACATAATTCCAAAGTTGATTGGCCAATTCACCGTCTCCGTATCTTATGATCGATATTTTTCTCATTTTTTGAAATAGTATAAACCAGTTCCAAATCCTCTCGATGAATCGTAATGATCGACAAGGTCGTTGCCATAGATGTATTTTTCTTCAATAAGCTTTAAATTTTTGAATATGTTGAGTATATGAGTTCTACTAAATG
Source organism: uncultured Candidatus Saccharibacteria bacterium (assembly GCA_964576745.1). Lineage (GTDB taxonomy): Bacteria > Patescibacteriota > Minisyncoccia > Phycocordibacterales > PALSA-1337 > C7867-002. Next base: position 27,522 of record CAZNUY010000002.1, read on the forward strand.
ATCTGTGTGCATTGAAATATATCTTACTTTCGGAGTCTATTGGAACTGAGATGTACAAGGATCCGTCTTTTGCAAGGACTCGCATCAATTCTTTTGCAGATTTTTCGGTACCATAAGCATCCAATGGATCACCGTATCTTCCGAGACCAATATGCTCAATGACGCAGATCGAGCTTAGAGAATGGATTGAATTATCTTCAAATGGGAGTGCTGTTATGTCACCTTTTACAAACGATAAATTTTTGAGTTCAACAGATAGTGGTCTTATATCCACCATAGTTGTTGGAGTAAATTGTGAGATTATACCAACCATGAGTGCTTGAGAGCCAATATCAAAATGTTGGGACGGATTATTTTGAAAGATTTTTTTGGCACACCAAGTTCCTTGGAGAAAATATACTGGGTCTACGCCAGTGATAGTGGTCTTGTCATAAATTCTAGGGAATAAGTCAGTAGTATTGAGTGAAAATGATTTGTTGGTATTTAGTTGCTTGTAATTTTTGTAATCAGATAGAAAATTATAGAAATTTTTTGTCCTAGTTATAAAATTGGGTGAAATTTTGAATACCCTAAGAATGATGATGATATATTTAAGTAAGGGGATTGATTTTAGTTTTATTTTTAATGATTTTTTCATAAGCAATTTTTAATTTAAAAATAGCAAATCTGACTTGGAGTTTTTTATTTTTATCCAAGATTCAGCTATATTTACCAGTTCTGACCATTGAATTTCAAAATTCTGAGGATTTTCTTGTGATTTCGGTTTGGTGATTCCTTTTAGATAATTTAATAAAATACGAAATTTTTTTGTTATAAAATAATCAGGATTTTTATTGAGATAAAACTTGTCTAATCTAGTCTTGAGATTATCAGTTTTTTTCATTTGGGTTAAGCTAATGCTCTTTGGGTTGCTAATGTTTACATATGAATAACCAGAATACCAAGCTATCTTTGACTTGCCAGCACTGACTCTAAGTGAAAATTCAATGTCTGGACCTGGAAATAGAGAATTCCACATACCAACTACTGGTAGTGAATCTCGTCTAAACAGTACTCCTAGATCGCAGAAATAAAATGGAATATGAGTTTTTTTCCAAGATTTGAATGCATCTGTGTAATTTAAACTTCTTACTATTTGTTCAGGATCTTTCTCTGCAATGGCACGACCTGGATTATTGAGTGATCCGCCGTTTGTATTAACTAAATCAATATCTGGATTTAAAATCATATAATCTCTACATTTTTTTATAACATCAAAATCAAAAGCATCATCGTCACTGAGATATTTTATAAATGTTCCGTTTGCTTTTAGACATAGCTTATTGAGTGCATGTGCTAATCCTGCATCTTTTTCAGAAATATAAAAATCTATGTCCCCGTGATCTTTTAATTTCTTGAGATAATCTTTTGTACCGTCATTAGAATCCCCATCAGCTATTAATATTTCGTCACTTTCTGTTTTATTAGCAAGTATTTTTTCCAAAGTACCTTTTAGATATGGTAGTTTGTTTCTGGTAGCCAAAATATATGAGATGGTCTTATTATTCATTTTATTTTATAATTTCTACTTTTCTATTTTTATTATTCTCTATCAACCAATTTTTAGCTTCTTTATATAGGGAAGGCCACGAATTATCCGAATACTGAGTATTGGATTTTGTTGCAGTGGTCCACTTTCGAATATTTTTGAATGCATTTCTTATAAATAGTCGAATTTTTGATTTAGGGTTTTCATTTAAATAGAATTTTCTGAGTCGAATTGTTTCATTTTTCATTCTCTGCAAATTATTCATAGTTACACCTTCAACTGTTCGAATAAAGACAAAGGCTGGATTTAGACACCATGCCATTTTTGCTTTGCTTGCTGTTGCTCTAAAAGTAAACTCTGCGTCGGCATTTTTGAAAGATAAATCCCAGAAGCCCAATAGTGGTAGAGATGTTCTTCTGAACATTAATCCCAGTACTGCGAATTCGAATGGGGTGTGGTTTGTTTTCCATTTATTAAAATTTTCTATGTAACCTTTTACTTGAAGTAGCGTTTGTTTTCCCGCTTGCTGATATTTGAAAGATCCTCCTTCCATCCCCATAAAATCAATATCTGGATTTGCAATCATGTATTCCTTGCAAGAATTTATTACAGGATAATAATACGCATCATCGTCATTTATTATTTTTATTATTTCTCCACGAGCCCTAAGAAAAAGCTTGTTTAAAGCATGAGATTCGCAGTAATCAGATTCTGAAATGAAATCGTCAATTTTTCCTTCAGACTTTGCTTTTATAAGATATTCTTTTGTACCGTCTGTCGAATTACCATCACCTACTATGATCTCCTCATCGTCTAGCTTATTTGATATTAGTTCCTCTAAACCTTGCCGAAAGTATTTCAGCTTATTCTTTGTAACTATTAGATATGAAAGCCTTGGATGGTTATTAGTCATATTATTGATTCCAGAGTTTGATTGTATACGAAATATCCTATATTTTCAACAAAAAAAGGCGACAGTTTGATGTCCTGTCGCCTTGCGATCCCCGTATTCTTCTCTAGCGAAGTTCCTCGGGGTAGGGGATGAACCCTGCTTCTTCTCGTTGTTTGAGCACAGTAGCAACGAATATTTCCAGGAACTGGAATCTCGAAGCTGCGATCCCTCTGGCTTTCGGGAGACGGAGTGATGCAACACCTCCTGTCCGTTGAAAGTCGACGATATCAAACATGAGAGACCGGAGCAGCGACCCTGGTCTAGTGAAGGTCGCTTTGGGGTCAGAAATCAAGTGAACCGGATCGACGACTGGAAGCTTGTCGCCGAAGTACTGACCCTTTCTGATGATGACGTCGGCTTCGATGTTGACGGTCCGATCTGCATCCTTAAGACAAATCAAAACCGGACTGTCGTTATCGGAGTTTCTCTCGGAATGATGCAAAACAGCGTCGATGATGAACTCTACTTCGTAGGCCTGGAATGAACCTGCAGGTTCTTCGTTCAGCCATTTACGAACGAGTTTGGCGACTTCATCGTCACTAACTTTTCCGAAAGGTCCGAGATTGCCGACCTTTTGCAGAATACGGTCAGCGTTATGGCAAAGTGCGGCTACAGCTGCCAGTCTTCCTGCGTGCGCGTCTTCAGCGATTGCCATTGCCCGATCGGCGACCCTAACTGCATGATCGAAATCATGGCAGTAGAACATCGCTTCACCGGTCTCTTGAATTGTTTCGGAATGAGTTATGTGAATCGCGGAGACCAAGTGCGGATACATTTCCCAGATTTTCAAAGGTATTCCTTATGTTGTTTGTTTGGGTTGTTGATTGCCAACTATCTGTTCTGTAATAATGATAACACAATATCGCTATCTGTCAATATAGTTTTTACCTTACCAATTATCTATACTTCTTATCTAATACAGATTAAAACTTTTTCTTTTATGATAAAAAAGATGAACAAAAATTTAGGTAATGTAAATAAGTGTCAAATTTGTAAATCAGCTGATCTTAAGCTTATTCTTTCCCTCGGACACCACCCTGTCCCACAAGAATATTTAACGAGTAAAATGCTTCATGCAGAGGAGGTCACTTATCCTTTGAATGTTGTGTTTTGTGATAAATGCAAGCTTGTTCAGTTGGATTATGTTATAGATCCAAAAATTGTTTTTCCACCACACTATCCCTATAGAACAGGATTGACCAAAATGTTGATAAATAATTTTCAATCTCTTTCAGATAATCTGAGTACATTAGGGTATTTGAAACCAAAATCATTGGTAGTAGATATTGGCTCAAATGATGGTACTTTACTAAAACCTTTCAAAGAAAAAGGGATGAAAGTTGTTGGTGTGGAGCCGACAGGTGCTGCGAAAGTTGCAAACAAAAATGGAATACCAACCATTCAAGACTTTTTATCAAAGAAGGTTGTGGCAAGTATTATAAAAAAGTACGGTCATGCTGATGTTGTTACAGCCACAAACGTTTTTGCTCATATAAATGATACTAGTTCGCTAGTAAAAAATATTAAAAGTTTGATGTCAAAAGACGCAGTTTTCGTATCGGAATCCCAATATTTATTGGATATAATTGAAAAAGTAGAATTTGATACCATTTATCATGAACATTTACGATTCTATTCTCTGAAACCAATAAAGATAATGCTTGAAAAAGAAGGTTTATCTATAGTTGATGCAGAAAGGATATCTGCTGCTGGTGGCTCGATAAGAGTATATGCAAAGAAGGGTAAACATCATCTGTCTGAAAGAGCACTTTCTATTATCGCAGAAGAAGAAAAAGCTGGTTTGTATGATTTTGCATCTTATCAAGATTTTGCAAAACGAATTTTGGACGCTAAATATGAATTGGTTTCGTTGTTACTTAAGCTTAAGAAAGATGGTTCTCGTATTGTAGGTATTACTAGTTCATGCCGATCAAATACTTTGCTAAGTTTTATGAAAATAACAGATGATATTTTGGATTATACTGGCGAAAAGAGTGGTTCACCAAAGATCGGCATGTATACTCCTGGTACACACATTCCAGTGGTTGATGAAGAAAGAATTATTAAGGAGCAACCTGAATATCTGCTTATACTTTCTTGGCACATCGGAAAAGATTTAATTGATGTTATGAGAAAAAAAGGATATAAAGGTAAATTTATATTGCCTTTACCTGTACCTACTATTGTTGACTAATATACCAATTTAGAGTTTTCTTTAGTCCATTTTCTAGATTAATCATTGGTTTCCAGCCCGTATCATTTTTTAGTTTAGAAATATCAGGTAAGCAATGTAAATCAGAATCATTTGCAGATTTTACTATATCCAACGTTTTTGGATGCCACTTAGCTAATTCAAATAATATTTGCGTGATTTTTCCGACCGTAGTTTCCAATTCAGCCCCTATATTGTAAATCTTACCGTCAGTCTTTGTTGACATCATCGCTAGTTTTATGGCAAGTACAGCGTCATCTATGTAGCATGAAGAACGATTTTCGTCTGGGCTAATAATAGGGTAAGGATCAATTTTTTTGACAATTTTTTCGATCATTTTTGGTATCATCCCCCCTGCTCTTGGTCCATATAAATTGTGAGGCCTAACGATGGTGTATCGGAAATTCGTTTTTTTGCAGAAATTAATTATGAGAAGTTCGTTTATTATTTTCTGACCAGCATAGGACCATCTTGGATTATATGGATCGGCAATAACAAGAGGGACTTCTTCGGGGGTCGGTATTTTTATATTCTCTTGTATTCCTATGTACGTCTCATTTGAAGAGGTAAAAAGAATCTTAGCACGTGAATTATTGTTTTTGTCACGAAGCCACTCTAGGAGATTTATGGTCGATAGTATCCCAACTCTAAGAACTTCAAAAGGAATTTCGTTGAACTGCTTAAAACCATTTATGCTTGCTAAATGATATATTTCGTCAAAACCTGTGCCTATTTTATTCCATATCCTTTTTCGAGTGAGATCTCCTTGAATAATTCGGATACTTTTTTTGTTTGCTAATTTTGAGAATTCCTGATCCTTGGGAATATTTTTATCGATAATAACTATTTGATTTTTTGATTGGGACAATAATGTTGCCAAATGATAACCTACAAATCCTGCACCACCAGTAATTAAAATTTTTGACATACTAGTTTTGATGATGATTGAGATACCATTTTATTGTTTCTTTTAAGCCTTTTATTAGACTAGTTTTAGCCTTCCAGCCAGTATGTTTCTTTATTTTATATACGTGTGGCAGACGTCTTTTGACACTGCCTTTTGGAGACTTGTGAAGATCAAGCTTTTTTGGTTGCCATTTCATTAATGAGAACATCTTTTTTATGAGATCTGTTATATTGGTCTCTTTGTTTGTTCCAATATGGTATGTACCACCATCTGTATTTTTTGATTCCATTACAGCTTGAATTGCTTCTACTGCATCATCTATATAACAAAAAGATCTGGTATCTTCTGCTCCGTAAATTGGAAAAGGATCAACGCGATTTTTGATCCTGGTTATAATTTCTGGGATAACATGATGAGTTCCGGCTCTTGGTCCGTAGAAATTATGTGGACGAACTATGGCCATTCGAAAATTATAAACTTTTGCATAATGAATAAATAAAAGTTCACCAATTAGTTTCTGGCCAGCATAGGACCATCGTGGATTATATGGATCGGCAATAACAAGAGGGACCTCTTCGGGGGTCGGTATTGGCAATTGACCAAATGCATCAAGGGCACTCGCATATGCTTCATTAGATGAAGTGTAAAGTATTTTTGCGTCACTTTTCTTATTTGTTTTTTGAAACCAATCGAGAGCATTTAAAGTTGTTAATAGGCCAATACGTAATACTTCATGAGGGATTTCGTAAAACAATTTAGTACCGTTTATACCCGCTAGATGATAAACATAATCATATCCACTTCCAAGTTTTTTCCATGATTTTGGATCAGTTAGGTCTAATCTTGCTAGTTTTACATCTTTTGTACTTATAAGCTCTTTTAGATGATCGTCATGTCGACCTTTAAAAAGGTCATCAGCGATAATGATCTTGTGACCCTGTGATGCAAGTCTTTTTGCCAAATGATAGCCAATGAAGCCAGCACCTCCGGTAATCAATATTTTTTTCATTTGCCTATTCTAGCGATTCTATATGGTATTGGCTACTTGACGCAAACTGTCATATATTGTCACATAATTATCAATTTTTGATTTATGATGATAAAATTCTATCCATTATTCGGTATATTTCATTTATATGACTAAATTTGAAGAAGAAAGGATTGTTGTTGTCGGTTTCGGTTGGGTTGGTCAAGCAAATGTTTTGGCATTGAAGAGTTCAGGGTATGATGTTTCATATTTTGATATCGCAAAAACAACATTTCACTACAAAGACAAATATGGACATTTGTACGATAATTTGAAATCACTCGACTCATTGTTGGAGAATGATAGTCAGAAAACTTGGTATATAGTTTGTGTCGGGGATAAAGTGTCACCAGAAGGTGAACAAGATATTTCTTCTATAGAAAAAGTATTAGAATTACTTAAAGAAGCTAAGGGTCATGTTATATTACGTTCTACGATATTGCCGGGTTATTTGAAATCTTTAAAATTTGATTATTATATTCCAGAATTTCTTCATGAAAAGAAGGCTGTCGAAGAATCAATTAAACCGCAGTTTTTTGTTTTAGGAATAAAAAATAATAATATAATTTTACCGCAGTTTCTTGTCGAGTGGAGAGATAAGTCAGGTAAGATTTTTATCGGCTCACCAGAGCAAGCTTCTTATATAAAATATCTCTCAAATAGTTGGAATGCTTTGAGAATTGCATTTGTAAATGAGTATGGCAATACTATGGCTTCTCCAGATAGTAAAGAAAAAGTTACTGAAATTGAAAAAGTTATTAATTTTCTATTTGAAGAAAAAGCATATTTACGGTATGGAAGATCATATGGTGGACATTGTTTACCAAAAGATACAAGAGCATTTATTAATTGGCACAAGAAGAATGCTAAGAATGTCCCACTAATGGAAGGAATGCATGCATCAAATGAGATCCATAGATTAGTTGAACAAAAAAATCCTTATTTGAAAGAATGGTTTTCTGAATGGGTTCGTCCTCAAATATCTGGGCGAGTAGCTCTTAAAGCACTTTGGATTTCTGTTGACAAAAAAATGAAATCTATAATAGAGAAAATTCTCGGGAGAGCTTAAATTTATGCTAGATTAGATATTTATTTATAATCGAAATATACCTTTCATTTTCATTTTTTACTCTCCACATATAAAGTGGAATGAAAAAAACATAACTATTTATGAAGGTTTCGGCAACTTGGAAACTAAAATCACGATCAGCTCCTCGACCCATGAATGATGGCCAGATTCGTTCTTGTAAGGGGCGAAATTTAACTTTATCCAGTACTTCTCTTTTGAATAGGGGAATACCAGTTACTCCTGGATACGGCTCTATACCGCCCAACAATAATTTATTTACAAATCGCAACCTCTTTATTTTGAAAGGTACGATTTTGTGCCAAGGGCCAAGTAATTTTACCAATAAACTTTTATTTTTTCTTGCCATATTTACCAGTTCGCTGGGTCCAATAACGTTGGGTTTGATTTCATTATTATATCGGTTAAAGTCTAAACTTTTTCCGATATATCTTTCATCAAGACGAAACCAATCTGTTGTCACGTGGGTAGCATTATATTGCTCCAATAATTTTACTTGGATTTCGATACGGTTTTTGAGTGAGATATCATCACCATCTTGGAAAGTTATATAGTCACCTTTGGCTATTTTAAGGCCTGCATTTCTAGCTGAATAACCAGCATTGATATTACGTTTTAGTTTTGCATCAAATCTTTTGTGGTCCTCTAAGTCTGAATTGATGATTTTCAACCGACTATCAGATTTTTGCATTTCATTTACTATTGAAGCCGTATTGTCAGTACTATTATCATTTACGACAATAACTTCCAAATTGTTATAACTTTGTGAAAGTATAGAACCAATGGCCTCAGCGATTGTCTTTTCGCAATTGAAGGCGGGGATTATGACTGAGACTAATTTTGAATTCATAAATTTAATTTTTCTTTTATGAAATTATTGTAAGTTTGGCTAAATTGTTCTCTAGTATAATGTTTGCGCGCATAAGTCCAAATTTCTCTTGCTTTATTTTTTAGCCAGATTGGATCCATTTTTGAGAATTTCTTTGCTTCTGAGTATATAGATTCTGGTGTTGCGTCTATGAGCGGTATATAATTTGAATCTTCTTGAATTCCAGTTTCATGAGTAATGATTGGTATTAGACCAGCGTGCATGGCTTGTACGATTGCACCGGAGGAGCCCTCGGCATTGGAAGGGTATAGGACTGCACCACACTTTTGGATCAAATCACTAAACTTTTTGCTTGCCACGTCTATTCTGCCATAGACATGAATATTGGGAAGATCATTTAGCTCTTTTTTGTAAAGTTCAACGAAATCTTTTTCTCCGAATATTGGACCGCAAATATGTAAATGAAGCTCAGGATCTTTTGTAATTGCCTCAATAGCAAGATCAAGACCTTTTAGAACCGCTCCACCACCACCAAACCAAATAAAATGCTTTCTAGCCTCTCGCCAATTTTTTTGTTCTGGAAAGTCAAAAAGTAAGACTGCTGATATTGGAATGAAATAGGGTAACTTTCCAAATTTATCGAATGTTCCGAATATTGTTTTATTACCAAAACCTTCTAGAAAATCAGCCAACTCAGCGCTTCTTGAGGGTGAAACTTTCCTTCGTGGTTGAAGTCTCACACCTTTTCTCCTTTCAAGAAAATCAAGCCTGTCTTGTTCGGATTTATTATATGCCTCCCAATGAGAGATCAAAATATGAAAAACAGTCTTGCAATCTTTTGGTAATTGATCTCTGAATTGTTCTATACAAGCTTCGGTATCAATGAATACTTTATAATTTTTCTTTGGAATAACTTGAGTTTTTTTGGAATCAACAATGTCGACATCATATCCACGGATTGAAAAAAGTCTGGCAATTTCGAAACATTCCCAATACATTGTGTGAATATTAGAGAACTTTTTCCAAGGCTCTACGGTGAATGGTTCGGTAATATAGGCCAAGAGTACATCGCCTTTTTTCTGACCAGTCCTTGGCAAGTGGACACGATAAAAAAGCTTATTGGTCAATTTGTTCCAATATACCCAAAAGATTTTTTTCCATAAACTCTTTTTCCAATGTTTGGTATCGTTATTCATGATATTTTTTGTGAGATTTTAGCCATAATTCTAGACAGAGCAAATTCCATATTTTGTCAAAAGTTTTGCTTTCTTTGGTCATCTTTGCTTGATTATTTCCATAGAAGTTTTCCAACAATTCTTCAACTGGTTTTTTGTTTATATATTTATAGATTAAAGCATTACTATTTAGATTGTTTCTTACAAAAGTCTCCATCTTTTTTGTTTTGAGCCAATCAAGGACTGGTGCTCCAAAGCCTTGCTTTTTACGATAAACGAAATCTTTTGGAATTATTTCTGACAATATATCTTTCAAAATAATTTTTCCATTTTTACGATCCATCTTGTATTCTGTCGGTAAGCTGTATACATATTCTGCGAGTTGATAATCAAGAAATGGACAACGGACTTCTAGGGAATTCATCATACTAGTGCGATCAACTTTTACCAAAAGCTGTCCAGGCAAATAAGTTGTTAGATCAAAGATATTTATCTTATTTATGCCATTTGAAGTAATCACAGTAGCTTCTTCTCCTATTATGTCATCATTGACTATCTTACTATCTTTCATGAATAGTTGACGTTCTTTTTTTGAGAAAATACTAATGTATTTTTTGTATTCATTAAATTGATTTGAGAAAATCAGATTTTTTATACGTTGAAATTTGCTCGTGTTCCAATATTTCCAATACCATCCATAACCCATGAACAATTCATCGGCTCCGTCGCCAGAGAGAGCGACTTTGACTTTGCTTGAGGCTAGCTTGGAAACCAGATGTTGAGGGAAGTTTGAGGAGCTCGAATGTGGTTCGTCCATGTACTCTGTAACCAATTTCAATTCATCGGTAAGATCTGGGCTTGCTTGCAGGGTATAGTGGTCAGTACCGATCTTTTCTGACGCTTGTTTGGCATAAGGAAGTTCATTGATAAGGTCACCATAGCCGAGAGAGAATGTTTTTAGGGGGTGATTGCTGTATTTTTGAGCATAAGCGCAAATCAAAGTTGAATCGACTCCTCCCGAGAGTAAGGCTCCGATTTCGACATCAGCAATCATCCTTTTTTTTACCGCTATATCAAACAATTCTTTAACTTTCATTTTTGCATCCTCATAACTTACTTTGATCGGCTTTTTTTCTAGTTTCCAGTATTTTTTGATCTCAATTTTACCATTAGTATATATTGCTGAATGTGCGGGAGGAAGAGTTTTTATATTCGAATATATTGTCTTCCATGGAGGAATATATGTAAGTGCAAGATAGTTATCTATGGCGATCGGATCTATTTGACCTTTTAGATCAGTAGCAAGGATGGCTTTGATTTCGGAAGCGATAATCAAGTTATTTTCTTTATCAAAAGCATAATACAATGGTTTTTTGCCAAAGCGATCTCTTGCAATGAATAATTTTGAATTTCTATTGTCCCAAATAACAAAAGCAAACATACCATCTAGTTGGTCCACACACCGATCGCCATATTCTATATATGCTTTGAGTATTGCTTCTGTATCTGATTTTGTAGAAAAATGATGACCTCTACTTTCTAGATCTTTGCGTAATTCTTGATAGTTATAAATTTCGCCATTGAAAGTTACTGTAACATCCTCGGTATTATCTTTCATTGGTTGATGTCCGCCTGATAGGTCTATAATTGAAAGCCTTGTCTGACCAAGTATTGCATAGGTTGAACCTTTGCCTAATCTAACAAAATCTTGATCATCAGGGCCTCGAAATGAGAGGGTAGAGAGCATTGCCTTTACCTTCGTATCATCTATTTTATTTAGATTTTTTCCAGCTAGGGCAATGATTCCGCACATATTATTTTAGATTTTTTAAGTATTTTTCGAAGAATGCTTGGGTGGTGTATTCTCGGATGGTTCTTTCGTATGCTCGATCTATTATTGCTTGATATTTCGGCCAATTTTGCAATATTTCATCTATTTTTTCTTTTAATTTTCCATCCTCGTAATAAACAAATTCTTTTTCTGGGGTGTAATATCTTTCAACAACATTGAACGGATCTCTCCTGACCAACATCAAAGTTCTTGATATTGCGGCTTCTGCAAATCTCGTTTTAAATTGTGGAACTATATATTCTTTTGGCCAAATGAAACTTAGGATATAATTGTACCAAGTTTTTTTGGGTAATAAAGAGAATGCTTTGTTATCGACATAACCCTCAGTCTTCCAAGTGGCTCTAAGTAATTTACCTCGACACCACAATAATCCATGAACCAAAGCAATTTTGGTTTCGGAGAGTATTTTCATCTTTGTTGTATAATCAACTTCACGATCAGTAATCAAATCATTTTTTGATTTTAAGCCAAGTTTGTACCGTATTATGTTTGATAAACCAACATTGTGTGATCTTGCAATAAATCGATAGTTATATTTACTTATTATTTTTAAATTTCTTTCTAGTTCCTTTGAATTAACATTGCCTATATAAATGATGTCATACTTTTTTTGGGTGATAGGAGGGATTTTTTCTTCGTTGATAGGGTAGTATACGGTAGTCCTTCGATCTGATTTCTCTCTGGTATTGAGCCATTCTGTAGTAAAAGGGCATATATTAAAAATTTTATAAAAATAATTTTCATACTCTTCACGTCTGAATATTGGATCTGGAGACATGAATCTATTTGGTTCTTCGACGTCGAAATAGACAATTTTTTTGTCTCTGATCTGATCGAGTAGTGAGAACTTTAATCTTGCTTCAATAAAATAAAAATCACCACATTTGTTTTCAAAGCGCTTGAAGTCATATTGTTGCATGGGATCTTCTTTTGAGACTTTTGTTGCCCAGTTAAATATTTTCATAGTTGATGTGTTATTTCGTTGGGTCGAAGTTTAATTCCGAAGGTATAAATAGATAATTGTAGTCTTTTGAATTGGTGTTTGTGTAGCTGACAATATTCCAGCCAGAGATTGTGTATGCTTTATATTTAAAATCAATAATTTGTTTAATCAACTTTTGTGGATTAACGCCATTTTTCAAATCCTCACAAATTTCTATAAGAATTACTGGTCTTAATTTTTGTAGTGTTTTTGTGGCGCCATTTATTACTTGTTGCTCATGACCTTCTACATCAATTTTGACAAAATCTAATTTGGATATCTTTTGTAAGTCAATGAAATCATCTATAGATATTGTGATTACATTTTCTGTATCAACTATTGGTTTCTTACCTGTAATATTTATCCCGGAATATGCATTGTCGCTCGCATTATGAAATGTAGCTGTGCCGGATCTGTCTGAAATTGCCAATAAAACTGGATAAATGTTTTTTATTTTCGAGATATTCTTTAGTAAAAATTGATAGGTTTGTTTTGCCGGTTCAAATGAAAATATTTTTCCGTATTTGGCTTTTAGTGCCATAGGTACTGAATGTGTTCCTATATTTGCCCCAATATCAAAAATTACACTATCTTCTTTAATGATTTTATTAATTATTGATAATTCAGCTCTTTCGAAATTTCCAACATAAAGAATTTTATTACCAACATCTGTTTTTGTATCATAGTATAGCCTTCGCCCGTACAATTTGGCGTAAATATTTTTACCAATTGATTTAAGTACAATATCAATTAATGGCGCTAATCGAATATAAATTTTCTTTTGTAGTGTGTACATTATTAGTTTTGATCGATAATCCAATCTATGATCGGTGCGAGTAGACCTGGTCTACGGTTTGTCCAATAGGCTGATTTACTTAGACCTCCTTGTATTGAGAAGTATATGGAAGGTCCTCCTTTATTTGGTTCAAAAAGCCAAGATATATTGTGTAAACCACCTATAAGTTCAATTCTGTAATTTCCTTCATTAAGAAGATGCGAAGGAATTTTAGATTTTAATACAAAATTTCCAACCGGAATTTGTGGCCATTTTGACTGTGCTGTATCGGTTTGATAAGTTCGGTATAGTAGTTGATTGTCTTCTGAATAAAGTGCATATCCGATTGTCAGGGATGGGTCGTTAGTTTTGGTCTTTGCTTCTATACACAGTGTAATTTCTTCATCATTTCTTATTGAAGAAGTTCTTGTTTGTCCATCTACATCAGTCAGATATATTTTGGTGGGTACAAAAAGATCATTTTCGAATTCATTTTTTATATTAGACCAGATGCTTTCGTTTGTAGATGATCCACCTTGTAAGTACTCTTTTATTACTTTAGATACATCAGTGCTGTCTTTTTTGATCTGTCCGTTCTCTATGTGAATACACCTACTGCAAAGTTGTTCTATTGCAGCCATGTTATGGCTAACGAAAATGATTGTGCGACCATCTTTTTTTGTTACCTCCTCCATTTTTCCTAGACATTTCTTTTGGAATTCAGCGTCACCGACGGCAAGGACTTCATCGACTAGTAGTATATCTGGTTCCATGTGTGCCGCTACAGAGAAGGCAAGACGAACGTACATACCACTTGAATAGTATTTAACTGGAGTATCGAGAAATTTATCAATACCAGCAAATTCTACTATTTTATCGAATTTTTTTGCAATTTCTTTTCTTGCCATACCCAATATTGCTCCATTCAAAAAAATGTTTTCTCGCCCACTAAGTTCTGGATGGAAACCAGTTCCTACTTCTAGTAAACTTCTTACTGAACCTCTCATTGTTATCTCACCTTCTGTTGGTGGTGTAATCTGAGAAAGAATCTTTAATAATGTTGATTTTCCTGCGCCATTTTTTCCAATAATACCAACCACTTCACCTGGTTGTATTGTGAAATTTATATCCTTAAGAGCCCAGAAGTCTTCTTTTTTGGATAATCCTGCGGCAGATCTGACTTTATCTTTTAGAAAAGAAAATGGTTTTCTAAAAATTGTCATTAATATATCTCTCAAAGCAACATATTTACCTCGCTCATGAGTGATTTTGTATTTTTTGCCAATTTTTTTTATTTCTATTATTGGTTTCATATGTTTATACTATATCTGCAAAATATCTCTCTATTTTTTTGAAAGTGATTATTCCTATCAGAAGTAAAACTAAACAGGCAAAAAATGAAATACAAAGTAATAGCCAGTTTACCGGAGCTGTTCCAAGTAGAGCGGCTCTGGCATTTTGGATAACACCCATCATAGGATTCATGGCAAGTAAAATAGAGTACTTTCCTGCAATGCTTGCTGGATATATAACAGGTGTCACAAAAAGTAGCAATTGAATAAAAAATGGTAATGCGTAGCGAACGTCCCGATATTTTACATTTATAGCTGCCAAGAAAAGACCTCCACCAACGGCAGCCATAAATGTAATGATAAGTAGTAAAGGTAAGATAACAATACCGAGAAGATTTGGCGTATATCCGTAATAGAACATGAGACCAATAAGAATTACTGCCGCTATAAGAAAGTCAACAAATTTTGTAATGACCGATGATACTGGAAGTATTAATCTTGGAAAATAGACTTTTGTAATTATTGATTGGTTACTTATTAAAGAATTGCTAGTGTCAGAAAGTGCACTTGAGAAGAATTGCCAGAACAGTAGTCCTACGTAAACAAAAATTGGGTATGGTACGTTGTCCGAAGGCATCTTTGCAAGTTGACCAAAAAAAATTGAAAACACTATCATTGTTATCAGTGGTTGAAAAATTGCCCAACCTGCACCTATTGCAGTTTGTTTGTATCGAACTTTTAGATCTCGCCAGGCAAAAAAATAGAGCAGTTCACGATATTGCCATAATTCCTTTAGGTCAGACAAATGGAATATTTTTTTTGGTTGAATTGTAATAGTATTCGCCATAGTATTGGATTCTACCACTTGTTAATCTTTTTTACGACCTTTTTCTTGATGCTTAAATATGTCTTAATTGCTTCTTTCTCGAGGTCTGGTGAAAGGACTCGGAGGATTTCTTTACCAAGTATTCTGTATTGACCTCCGACCTTGTTGGCTCTTATAAGTCCAGATTTGAGCATTCTTTTTATTGTACTTTCACTGACACGCAAGATGTCCCGCGTTTCGTTTGTTGTATATACGTTATGTGGTCTTATTTCTTCTGTCATAAGTAGATTTTAGTCTAAGTGTCAAAAGGTGTCAAATTGGTTTAGTGGATATTTTATTATTTATTTCATATCGACTTTATCTATATTGTCAGGCATTGAAACATACAAACATATAAGGTACGATGACTTATCAAACGAATTATTATTATATTATTTAAATAACATGTCTCTAAAGAAAATAGTCTTCGGAATTACGGTATTAGCGGTTTTTTTGGTTCCAATATTCCCACTCATTGTTGCAAATTCATTCTTTTTCCCATTTATTACGGGGAAGGCATTCTTCTTTAGATTACTTATCGAGATTGCTTTTGCTGGTTGGGCTATTTTGGCTTTTATGGATGCAAAATACAGGCCAAAGTTTTCTCCTGTAACAATAGCAGTTATTGTCTTTACTTTGGTAGCACTTTTGGCAGATCTTCTTGGTGTCAACCCGATCCGCAGTATCTGGTCCAACTTTGAGCGTATGGAAGGTTGGATTACAATTGCACACCTCGCTGGTTTCTTCTTTGTTATATCGAATCTATTTGGTCATTATGAAAGTAATAAAAAGTTGTGGCACAAATGGTTTGCTGCAAATCTGGGCGTGGGTACAGCAGTCGGAATATACGGTCTTCTCCAGCTTGCAAATGTATTGGCTATCCACCAAGGTAGTAGTCGTATCGATGCTTCGTTGGGTAACTCGGCATATATGGCAGTCTACATGCTCTTTATGGTTGGTATTTCAGTCTTTGTCTTGTTATCAGAAAAGGATCGCTGGAGTCTAAAAGTTCTTGGAAAAGACATTAATCTTACTTTATATTGGACTTTCTTTGTCTTGTCGGTCATTGTCTACGCATCATTGTCAAACGGACAAAGTATAAATGCATTTTTTGAGTCTCTACGTACATTCATAAGTACAAACACTATTGGATTTATTGTGGGTCTATTGGTTACGGCACTTTCATTAATTTATCCATATCGAGTATTGCCACTATTATTTAGTTTCTTAATTTTCCAGACGCAGACAAGAGGTACTATTTTGGGTCTTATTGGTGGCATTGTTATTTCTTTGGCATTGTACTCATTGTTTGCAAAGGGAAAAGAAAATAAATCAAGAATGATTAGTGGAGGAGTTATTGTTGCAATTGTTCTTGTGGGGATTATTTTTTGGTCAAATAAAGAGAGCAGTTTTGTAAGAAATAATGAAGTTTTAAATCGTTTAGCAACTATTTCTTGGTCTGATGTAAAGACACAGGCTCGAGGATACATTTGGCCAATGGCTGTCAAAGGCGCATTAGAGAGACCACTATTTGGTTGGGGCCAGGAAAATTTCAACTATATCTTCAACGCAAATTACGAGCCTGCTATGTATGCTCAGGAACAATGGTTCGATCGTGCGCACAGTGTTTTCCTAGATTGGTTGGTTGCCGGAGGTTTTGTTGGTCTATTGGCTTATTTGGCTTTGTATGTTTTGTTACTAACAAATATCTGGAAATCTTCGCTAACTATTGCAGAAAAGTCAGTATTGACAGGTCTCGTTGCTGGTTATTTTATTCACAATATTTTCGTTTTCGATAACATTGCAAGTTACATAATGTTCTTTGCAATTCTCGGTTTTGCTGATTCTCAATTTACAGGTAAGCACAAGGTCCTCTTTGGCAACAAAACTTTTCAAAAAGATACTATCGAGTATGTAGTTTTGCCGGTGGTCATCGTATTATTTATTTTTGTTGTATATACAGTCCAATACCGTGTCGTAAAAGCAAATGCTCGACTTATCGATGCTCTTATAGCTTGTTCTGGAGGTGGAATTCCAGATGCGAGCTTGTATGAAAAGGCTTTGGCTGTCGATTCTACAACAGCCAATCAGGAGATAAGAGAGCAGGTTCTAAATTGTTCATTGAGAGTAATCAATGCTCCGCAAGCTCCGGGTCCTATGAAGCAAGCTTTCTTTGCCTTATCAATGCAAGAGATACAAAATCAAACAAGTTATGCGTCAAAAGATGCGCGTATGTATGTTCTTGGAGGTTCATTCATGAATGGAATAGGTCAATATACCGAGGCTGTGCCTCTTCTCGAAAAAGCTTTGGAGCTTTCGCCAAGAAAGCAGTCGATAATATATGATTTGGTAACGAGTTATCTAAACCTCAATACCAATATGGACAAAGCAGTTGAGCTCATGAAGGGTGCCTACGAATCAGCAAAGGATAATAGTCAAGCAAAAATTTCATATGCAACAACCTTGATCTCAGCTGGTCGCGAAAAAGAGGCGAGAGAGTTATTTAAAGATGATCCAGGTGCATTAAATACAATTCAAGTTGCTCAAGCTTATGTCGTAAAGAAACAGTATACAAAGGCAATCGAAGTTTTAAAATCATTGCTCAAAACGAATCCAAAAGATATCAATTATCTGAGTCAGTTAGCCCAAATACAATTTTTAGCTGGTCAAAAGTATTCTGCAATCGAAACATTAAAAATTATTTCAACAGAGAAACCTGAATTGAAAGTACAAGTTGATGAAGCGATAAAGCAGATCGAAAGGCAGTAGGGCACACAGAATAGACGGGTCTGTATCGGTTGAAGATGTGCATGTGTCAGATATAAGCACATTAGCGCTTGTGGATAACTGTTTGCAAATAAGGTCACAACGTTGTATAGTACCGACATGTGAAGTCCGTGTGAGAATCCAGTATAAATGTTTCGCAAAGTCCCGCCTCGGCGGGCTTTTGCGTTCTGAGGTGCAGCCTCAGTCACTGAGGTTGCGCCTCAGTTTTGATATTCCACTAACTTAGGTTATAATAACTTTGGATTGCACAAAAATTTGTACCAAATGACGGCGGCGGCTGTACTCACATATATTTTTTAAACATTTTATTTGGAGCTCACACCCGTCGCCATCATTTGGCGCAAAGCGATTATAATAATTTTTGACGACCATGAATATTCAGGAAAACGTATCGCTTTCGCAATATACTACTTTCAAAATTGGAGGACCTGCCAAGTTTTTTTGTAGTGCAAAATCAGAAAAAGAATTGATTGATGCCTTAGATTTTGCAAAGACGAGGGGGTTACCATTCTTTGTGATTGGTGGAGGGTCCAACTTGCTGGTGGCAGATGAAGGTTACAACGGATTGGTTATAAAAATTGACATGTTAGGTATCGCTTTCTCCCAAAATTTAGTTTCTGCCTGTGCAGGAGAAAATTGGGATAATTTTGTGAATGAAACTGTAGATAGGGGATATTATGGATTGGAAAACCTCTCATCTATCCCTGGTACTGTGGGAGCTTCACCAGTTCAGAATATTGGAGCTTATGGTGTTGAAGTTTCTCAGTATATTGCATCTGTGAGAGTTTATGATGTTCGTAAAGATCAAATTATTGACCTTAAAAGAGAAGAGTGTCAGTTTTCATATAGAGACAGTGTTTTTAAACAACAAAAAGGTAGGTTTATTATTGTGTCAGTAACTTTTAATCTCAAGACTTCTGGTTCAGTAAATATTGAATATAAAGATTTGAAAGAATATTTTGAAGCAAAAAATTTGAATAGATCACCGAGTTTGAGAGAAGTTCGTGAAGCGGTGATTGCTATAAGAGAAAGTAAATTACCGGATTGGCATAAGTGGGGCACGGCTGGTTCATTTTTCAAAAATCCAATAATTCCAATTCAAAAATATGTTGATCTCAAACAAAAGTATACAGATTTGCCCGGATTTCCAGAGTGTGATGGTGCAAAAATAAAAGTTTCGCTTGGCTGGATCCTGGATAAAATCTGTAAGGCAAAAGGAATGTCTGTGGGTAATGCGCAGGTCTATGAAAAGCAAGCTTTGGTTTTGGTGGCAAAACCTGGAGCAAAGGCTAACGAAGTTATCGAGCTTTCAAGACGTATTCAAGATATGGTAAAAGAAAAAACCGGTATTGCGGTTGAGGCGGAAGTTGAGTGGGTGGTTTGAGGGGTACGGGGGTGACACCTCTGTGCCGAGGTTCCACCTCGGTAAAAAATATGCTAAAGTGGCTTCATTATGTCATTTTTCGATATATTCAAACGGAATAACCATAGCGGTGCTCTGAAAGCCTTCGAACCAATTGTGGCAAAGATAAACGCCCTTGAACCTTCCATGAAGGCTCTTAGTGATGATGAGCTCAAAGCCAAAACTGCAGAATTCCGAAAACGCCTCGATATCAAACATGGTGATAATGGCGATTCCATTTCTACAATAAACAAAAAGCTAGCTGAAATCCTACCCGAAGCCTTTGCTGTCGTTCGCGAAACTTCTCGACGAACTTTGGGTCAACGACATTTCGATGTGCAACTTTTGGGAGGAATGGTCCTCAACTCTGGTTCGATAGCCGAGATGCGTACAGGAGAAGGTAAGACTTTGGTGGCTACTCTGCCAGCTTACCTCAACGCTCTAACCGGTCGCGGTGTACACGTTGTCACAGTTAACGATTATCTTTCTAGGCGCGACGCAGTCTGGATGGGGCAGATCTACAGCTTCCTTGGTCTTAGTGTTGGAGTAATTAACCACGAGTCTTCTTTTGTTTACGATAAAGAGGTGTCGGTGAAGGCAAAGGAATCTGATTCCAAAACCGACACTCTCGATAAACAAAGAGACGAGCTCGGTGCATTCAAAGTAGTCCATGAATTTCTCCGACCAGTCTCAAGACATGAGGCATACATGGCCGATATTACTTATGGAACAAACAACGAATTTGGTTTCGATTACCTCCGCGACAACCTCGAATATGAGCCGAGCCGATTGCGTCAGCGCGCTTTCAACTATGCTGTCGTCGATGAGATAGACTCTATTCTCATAGATGAAGCTCGAACACCACTCATTATCTCTGCACCAACGCGAGATGCCGAAGGTACATACAGGCAGTTTGCAAATATGGTTAAGCATTTCAATGTCGATGAAGATTATACAGTCGATGAGAAACATCGTTCTATTTCTCTTACGCAGGTCGGTATTACAAAAGCTGAGAAAGAGCTCGGTATAGACAATATTTACACAGATCGCGGTATCAAATCCGTCCACCATCTCGAGACGGCTATCAAAGCAAAAGCTCTATATCACAAAGACAAGGAGTATGTGGTAAAGGATAATCAAGTGGTCATCGTCGATGAATTCACAGGTCGTCTTCAGCCTGGTCGTCGTTGGTCGGATGGTTTGCATCAAGCCGTCGAGGCAAAAGAAGGTGTCTCTATCCAGCAAGAGTCTAGAACATATGCTTCGATCACATTCCAGAACTTTTTCCGCATGTATCCGAAACTCTCTGGTATGACTGGTACTGCAGTCACTTCGGCAGAGGAATTTTACAAAGTATATGGACTCGAAGTTACTACGGTACCGACAAATATTCCAGTTGTTAGAAAAGACCAAAATGATCAGATCTTCCGAACTGAACTTGGCAAATACAAAGCGATCTCTCGTAAGGTCAAAGAACTACACGCAAAGGGTCAGCCAGTACTTATCGGTACAGTGTCTATCGAAAAGAATGAAGTCTTGTCTCAATTTTTGCGAGCCGAGGGAGTACCACATGAAATTTTGAATGCCAAAAATCACGAACGAGAAGGAGAGATCATTGCTCAAGCAGGCAAAAAAGGCGCTGTAACAATTGCTACAAACATGGCTGGTCGTGGAGTTGATATCAAGCTTGGTGGTAATCCAAATACGCCAGAGAGTGCGAGTGAAATAAAAAGCCTCGGTGGTTTGTTTGTCCTCGGTACCGAAAGACATGAAGCACGTCGTATCGACAATCAGCTTCGAGGTCGTTCTGGTCGTCAGGGTGATCCGGGTGAGACGCAATTCTTCGTCTCCCTCGAAGATTCTCTAATGCGCGTATTTGCATCGGACAGTCTTAAGTCCATGATGGGACGACTCGGCATGCCCGAAGACGAGGCGATCGAGCACAAGTTTATTTCGAGAGCTCTAGAATCTGCTCAACAGAAGATAGAAGGATTCAACTTTGATTCACGTAAACATGTTTTGGAATTTGATGACATTATAAACCAGCAACGCAAGTCTATTTATGATAGGAGGAAACGCTTGTTGATGGGCTCTATCGATGATGTAGAAAAGGATTTGGAAGAAATTGTTGCCGGCATTTCTGTTGCAAAAAATCAACCACTTTCTGCTGGTGGTATGTTGAGGACAAAGACTTATGAAAATGAAGACAAAACTGATGCTGGTCTAGAGGAAGAAAAAGAGAAATTTAGAGAAATAATTAATAAAAAAGTGGCAGAATTTGGCCGTGAACATTTCTACAATGCGGTCCGAATGATCTTGTTGCAGACTATCGATATGTATTGGGTAGAGCATCTAGAGGTGATGGACTATACGCGTTCGAGTGTGAACTTGCGTGCATATGGTCAGCGCGACCCTCTAGTTGAATACAAGAAAGAAGGTGTCAGACTTTTCAAAGAAATGCAAGGTGTGATGAAAGAACAAGTCCTCAAGATCTTGCCTCACGTAGTTCCTGTGGTGAATGGTCAGCCGGTCAATGGGGGGAATGGTGCGGGTGCGGCAGTTGGTGGAGTAGGTAGTGCCGAATTAAAAGAAGTTCATGACAATGCACAAATTATTGGGGCAGGTGATGGAAGTGTCTCTGGTGGAGCTGGCTCTGGATCTGATGCAGGACTCGGTGCAGGTTCTGGTGCAAAAAAAGAAGAAGTTGGCAGGAATGATCTCTGTCCTTGTGGCAGTGGGAAGAAGTTTAAGAAATGCCATGGGAAGAATGGTTAGCCAATATAAGCTTCGCCTCAACTTTTAGAAATAAATTTTATTATCATCTCAACATCCGCGACTGAATTGATTGTAAAGTCAATATTGCTTTTTAGTTTATAGATGAGAAAATTGCTTGATGGAGTCAACAAAAATTGCGATATTCAAAGGCAAACAAATAAGGAAGATTCTTCATGAAAATGAATGGCTGTTTTCTGTTGTTGATGTCATTGAGGCTTTGACTGATAGTGATAGGCCCAGCGCTTATTGGACAGCAATGAAAGCAAGAGTTGAAGAAAGTGATGAATTTCAACTATCTACAATTTGTAGACAGTTGAAATTACCAGCTCCAGATGGAAAGATGCGCGAAACAGACTGCGCCGATACCGAAGGGTTGTTTAGGATAATTCAATCAATACCATCACCAAAGGCAGAACCACTCAAACGATGGTTGGCAAAAGTTGGATTTGAAAGAGTCAAAGAGATTGAGGATCCAGAACTTGCTACAAAAAGGACTAGATTACTCTACAAACTCAAAGGTTATCCCGATAGTTGGATTGAAAAAAGAATGCGTGGCATAGCAATCAGGGAAGAGCTGACGGATGAGTGGCAAAAACGCGGTGTAGAGGAACAAAAAGATTATGAAATATTGACTGCTGAAATATCCAAAGCAACGTTTGGAGTTACACCGGTCGAGTACAAAAAATTGAAGGGCTTGAAAAGACAAAATCTGAGAGATCATATGGACGATTTTGAATTGATTTTTTCTATGCTTGGTGAGCGCTCCACAACAGAAATTCATCGTGAGGAAGATTCGATTGGAGTTGATAAATTGATTAAAGATGCAAATCGTGGAGGTTCTATTGCCGGTATTGCAAGAAAGGCATTAGAAAAAGAACTGGGAAGGTCGGTGGTATCAAAAAATAAATTTTTACCTAAGAGAAAGAAATTCAAATAATTTTAATAAACAAAAAATCCCCACAGGGCTAGGGATACATAAACAGTATGTGACGAGGAAGTAAGTTTAGAGGAGAGGGGTTTTAATCCCTCAAATATTTCCAGTTCACATTCTATATATTATCCATAGCCCTGTAGGGACTCTATGAGCTCGCTATCTAAGTGAGCTCAACAAAGGGGAGAATGTTACAACCGTTTAATATGAATGATTCTCCCGAACATTTATATCATCTCGCTATTCTGTTGTCACCTCGCGAGACGAGGCCGCTTGCCACATTTCTGCGCAGCAGGGAACCGAGCAACATCAGTTGCCACGGCTGATCACGTCGAGATACTCGTCCCGAGTGATCAGGACCCCATTATAGTAGTACATTGTTGGTCTCCTCTTTGACCAATTTACAAGTTACGTCCGAGTTGTTCGTTCAGAGTAACTTGTAGCATCGTTTTACATTAGGACGATACACTCCTTGCGATCTGTATGTTGTCACACAGTTGTAAGCCGTCGCCCGGCTTCTTCATAAATTTTTGGCTGTTACCAGTGGAATTCCCGCCGGATCCCAGCCACCGCGCGACCCAGTTTCTCATGCCCCGTTACCAGGGCAAGAACATGGATCGCAACTCGCACCATACCCCCATGCTTTCCAAAAGCGCGGGTGACCAAGAATGTTTCAATAGTCTTCATAGTATTTTGGGCGTGAACGTTATTCGTGCACAAAATACTATGAAGACTGAAGTTTAATTTAAATAATAGAGAAGTTTTACTACTCTACAGATCGTTCAATATTGGATGAACAACCTTCGGGATCTTGCAACCCCTCTTGTCCTGCCGATCTAGAAGTTTTTTACGCTATCGATCAGCCTGACGAAGAGGAATAACATAGCGGTTATCGTTTGCACGAAAGTTGTTCCGCGTTATCCATTTCCTCGCTTTGTGATTGTCAGAGAACATCGTCGCTTTCTAATTTCTCCTTTTCCAAAATAAAGAAAAAGCGACTGATACATACCTTCATTCTTAGGGAAGACATGTATCAACCGCTTTGGTCTGATACTGCGAGGTTTTGACCTCGCGATTCTCCTCTAAGAAAATCAGTTATGTAGTTTTGATGAATCTTAACTGTTATAAGTATAGCATACTATGATATGCTTGTCAAGCAATTGTTATTAAAATATTGATAATAGCCATATTTTGAGCCATATAATTGCCTGCCATGGCAAAGTGTGGCTCAAATACTCACTTTAATTAAGTACTTTTTTGTACATAATGGTGTTAGAATTGGGGCAGTTATTAGACTAAATATTTAATCCTATGCCAGCAATCAACCAGGATGCATCATATTCCGAAAAGCCAAAGAAGAAAGTCATGACTCTCTGCATAATTCATCAGCACCCTCGGATTTTGTTGGGCAAGAAAAAGCGCGGTTTTGGCGCTGGTAGATGGAATGGCTTTGGTGGCAAAGTTCTGCCTGGGGAGACTATCGAAGGTGCGACGAAAAGGGAATTGTTGGAGGAAACAGGTATCGAGGTTGGGGAGATAGAGAAACACGGCATACTTGATTTCGAGTTTGAAGGCAATCCAGAGATCCTCGAGGTTCATATTTTCAAAGCATTGGACTTCGATGGTGAGCCTAGTGAAAGTGAAGAGATGATGCCACAGTGGTTCTTCGTCGATCAAATACCTTTTCGAGAGATGTGGCCAGACGATATATATTGGATACCACTTTTCTTAAAAGGCAAAAAATTTAAAGGTAAAATACTTTTTGGTCCCAATGATACGATTATCGATAAGGAGATCGGTGTGGTTGACGATTTAGTTTAATTTTACTTATTTATTTTACATTTAATTTTAAAATTATAAATTCATGCTAAAAGCCTCAAATCGCTCTGTGGAAAAACTCAACCACTTTAGATGTATAGATTGTAATAAGTGGTGGTCAATAGGTGATGCTCCAATAGAAAAAACAGAATGGTTCTGTCCTTGGTGTGGTAAAAAAGGCGAATATCAGATAGAACCTAATTCTGCATAATCTTTTGTAGCTCGTCTTTGTGGGCGGTCAGAACCTCCATCACTGCACTTTGCTGATCTTTGCCACTCTTGATTTTGGTTTGGACTTCTTCGGCTACCTTGGTGAAGAAATCAGGGTTCTTTTCGAGCATAGAAAAGATCTTCTCTTGCTCTGATGCTGGCACATCTTTCATTTTTGATTTTAGTAATTGTTTTAGGAAGAAATTTTTGATAGACATAATGTCAGAATATTAACACATATCATAGCCACTCTTCACCCTAGGCGCATTTTAATAATTGTGGTAATCTGTAATTATTATGATTTCAAAAGTCTCATCATATTTCTTTTTCATATTATTATTAGGTGCGGCAGTTGCTTCGGTTTTTATCTTTATGCCATTCTTGACTCCGATCATTCTCGGCATAGCCGGGTCGGTTGTGGCCTATCCTGTTTATATTAGACTCAGTAGGTTATTGGGAAGTGATATTGGATGGCGAGCAAATATAGCTGCTTTGCTCACTGTTGCTTTTGTTATTGTAATAATAATCGCACCATTATTCTTTTTGGTTAGTAGGATATATGTTGAGGTTCAGACTTTGTACGCTATTCTTACAGATGAGTCTGGCCGTTCTATTGTAATAAATAATTTGAATAATCTTTCACAAATATTGTCAGATAAATTATTCAATATTTTCCCAGCTTATTCTTTCGATTCTCTCAATGTAACAGAATATCTCAAATCTATTCTTGTCTGGATTTTTGCTAATTTGGACAAGATATTCACTGGACTTGCTACTATAGGTATTTATTTGTTTGTATTCGTTTTGGCTATGTTCTACTTTATTCGTGACGGAGCATATATAAAGCGTAAATTTGTCTCATGGAGTCCATTATTAGATAAATATGATGAATACATTACCACAACTCTAAAGAAGGCTGTTTTGTCAGTCTTTGGTGGCACCATAGTGGTTGCTGTTATTCAGGGTTTATTAACTGGCATTGGTTTTGCCGTCTTTGGTATACCGGCTCCAGCCGTTTGGGGAGCTGTCGCCGCTATCGCTGCTTTTATTCCTGGTATTGGAACAAGTCTTGTTATTGTTCCAGGTATTATTTATCTCGTTGTCTCTGGAAACACTACATACGCTATCGGTTTAGCAATTTGGGGTGTTGTTGCTGTAGGATTGATTGATAATATTTTGGGACCCCATTTGGTAAACAAAGGAGTTAACATACATCCATTTCTTATTTTGATATCAGTCCTAGGTGGTCTGTCGACTTTTGGACCAATAGGCTTTATCCTAGGTCCTCTTGTTTTGGCTTTACTTTTTGCTCTATTAGAAGTCTATCGCACATCTTTTACTGACATCAGTGAAGGTCGCTAAGACATATTCAAAAACTGTGCTAAGGTAGTTAAACAAAACAGAGGCAGTTATATTAATTTTTACGCATAAATATGGCATTTATTGATGAAATAGAATTCCACGCAAAAGCCGGTAATGGTGGTGGAGGAGTTGTACGTTGGAGACACGAAAAGGGTAAGGAGTTTTCTGGTCCCGGTGGTGGTAATGGCGGTCCTGGTGGAGATGTTTATGTTCGCGCTGTTCGCGACACAAACATGCTTGCTCGACACAAAACTACCAAGTTGTTTCAAGCTCAAAATGGTCAGGCTGGTCAGAATTTTGGTAGACAGGGACGTGCTGGAGAAGATTTTTATATTGAGCTACCTATCGGATCGATCGTAAAGAATTTGAAAACAGGTAGAACGATCGAGCTTTTTTCCGAAAATGAAGAGCAAAAGATACTGCATGGCGGTCGGGGTGGTCTTGGTAACGAGCATTTCAAAGCCTCTACCAATATTCGACCAGAACAATCGACAGATGGTATGGAGGGGGAAGAGGCTGATTTTCATGTTGAGTTGAACCTCATAGCAGATGCTGGGTTGATCGGTTTGCCTAATGCTGGTAAGTCGAGTCTATTGAATGCTTTAACTGAGTCAAGAGCCAAAGTTGGTAATTATCAATTTACTACTCTGGATCCCAATCTAGGTGCATTACCAGGTGGATATATACTTGCCGATTTGCCTGGACTTATCGAGGGTGCCGCATCTGGTAAGGGTCTTGGACATAAGTTTTTGAAGCACGTGAAGAGAACAAAGGTAATCTTTCATCTTATTTCTCTAGAGAATGAAGATGTTGTATCGATTTACAAAGGTATACGCAAAGAACTCGAGGATTTCGGTAATGGACTTACAGAGAAAAAAGAGGTTATCATCCTATCAAAATCTGACTTAGCCTCTAGAGAAGTGATCGATAGTGCCAGAAAAGCACTAGAAAAACTCAATCCAAACATTCTTGAAGTCAGTGTTATTGATGATGTGGCCGTCAAAAAACTCTCTGACGAGATTACTCGAATTATCGCTGATTCATCGAGTGTTGATTCATCAAGCTAAGTTATCTAATAGCAATTTTTTTATGGCTTCAGGATTGGCACTACCTTTGGTTTGTTTCATTGCTTGACCTATTAGGAATTGGAGGGAAGCTTGTTTACCAGCTTTGTATTCGTCTACAACCTTTTGATTGTTATTTATGATGTCTTTGATGATTGGTTCCAATGTACCTGTGTCGCTCTTTTGGATCAGGCCATGCTTTTCTGCAAGGTCTTTGGCAGAACTTGTGGTTGAAGCACCACCTTCTACCAATAGGGTAATGAGGTCTTTTGCTCCTCTCGAGGAGATAGTCTGAGTTGATATGAGGTCAATTATTTCTGCAAATAGTCTTGCGGGTATCGGGCCGAGAGCTGAATCGGAAGTTTGTACAGTCGCTACGTTAGATTCAGTTCCAATTGTATCTGAACCAACGTCTGTATTTATAGAGTGCTTTTTTAGTAATCCAAGGTAATCGGTCAAAATGTAGTTTACTGCAAGCTTCACTTTTTTTGGATCGTTTTTGAAGTTCTCTATTACGGTTTCAAAATATTTGCCGATTGTAATTGAATCCACAAAGACCGCCGCTTCTTTTTCGGTGAGATTATATTTTGAAATAAGTCTTTCTTTTTTGGTCCATGGTAGTTCGGGCAAGCTTTCTTTTATGGCTTTAATTGAAAATTCTTTTATTTCAGAAATTTTGAGCTTTGGTATATCTGGATCAGGGAAGTATCGATAGTCATGAGAACTTTCTTTGCTTCTTTGTGAGTAAGTCTCCTGCTTGGCATCATCCCAGCCACGAGTCTCTTGTTTTATAACTTCACCATTATCGAGTAGGGAACTTTGTCTCTCGATCTCATACTCGATCGCTTTCTCAACTGCTCTAAAAGAGTTTAGATTTTTGACTTCGGTTTTTGTGCCAAATTTTTTGTTGGCAGTATCTTCTGGGGAAGCGACTGAGATATTTGCCTCGACTCTCATTTCACCTTTTTCGAGGTTGGCATTTCCGGCACCGAGGTATCGAAGGAGAAGTTGCAACTCTTTTGCAAACCTGACTGCCGTCTCTGCGTCATGAATGACAGGTTTTGTTACGAGCTCCATGAGAGGGACTCCACTACGATTGAAGTTGACCAAACTTTTTTCATGAGTGTCGTGAGTAGATTGAGCAGTATCTTCTTCTAGATGAATTCTTTCGATAGCAACATCAGCCAATGAGCCACCTTCAACAAGAGGAAATTTGTACTGAGAAATTTGATAGCCCTTTGGTATGTCAGGATAAAAATAATTTTTTCTATCCCACTCTGTGAAGTCAGCGATTT
>CAZNUY010000003.1:0-54037 GCA_964576745.1 uncultured Candidatus Saccharibacteria bacterium
AGTGCAATTATCGCCCCAACTATGACACCTTTTATTATTTGTTTTTTCATTTGATTAATTTATACTAACTTCCCCACCTTCTCTACATGCTCCACCAACGTATACGTATACCCCATCTCATTGTCGTACCATGCAAGGACTTTGACGAGATTACCACCAACGACACGAGTCATGAGAAGATCAGCGACGGAGGCGTGATGACTACCAATAATATCCGAAGAAACCAAAGGTTCATCGGAAACAGCAAATATACCTTGCCAACGATCGGTCTTAGATGCTTCGGTAAGGACTTTGTTGACCTCTTCGGCAGTGGTGTCTTTCTTTGAGACGAAAGTGATATCTACGAGCGATCCAGTAACAACCGGAATACGAACAGATATACCGTCAAATAATCCTTTGAGATTTTTCATAATTTTGGTCACTGCTATAGCAGCACCGGTCGAGGAAGGTACAAGATTCATCGCACCAGCTCTACCTTCACGGAAGTCCTTCTTATTTGGACCATCGACGATGCCTTGGCTTGCAGTATAGGCATGAGTTGTATTTAGCATGGCTTTTTCGATGCCGAAATTTTCATCTAGAATAGCTAAGAGTGGACCTGCGGCATTTGTGGTACAAGAGGCGTTGGAGGTGATGAGGGACTTGGACAAATCTTCTTCATTCATACGCATGAGGACCATCGCGCCTTTGACCTTTGCATCGGCTTCATCTTTTGTTGGAGCAGAGACGACTACCCTCTTTGCACCTGCATCGATATGCGCTTGGGCTTTTTCTCCTGAAGTGAAGTGGCCAGTACATTCGACTACGATATCGACATCGAGAGCTTTCCATGGCAACTTGGTGGCGTCTTTTTCGGAAATGAATTTGATCTCTTTGCCATTTACCAAAATAGCACTGGCATCTCCGCTGACTTTGACTTCTGCATCGAAAGCTCTATAGGCGGTATCGTGGCGAAGTAAGTAAGCGAAGTTATTGATATCGCCGAGATCATTGATGGCGACAACCTCTATCGGACAATCAGGCTTCAATGTGATAACTCTCAAAAATGCTCGACCAATCCTTCCAAAACCATTTATTGCTACGCGTGTTTTTTTCATATATTTATACTATTTTTATATATTGATTATATCATTTAACAAACTATTTTTGTTTCTTATTTAACGCCTCCAAATTGCGCTGTAAGTCAGCAAGTTCGCGCTCGGTAGTTTGTTTTGTATGTTCAAGTTGTTGTACTTCTGCTTGCAATTTATCAGCGTTGGCCTTACTTTCCTCATATTTCTTTTTCAAACCATCAGCCTCCATTTGCTTACGATCATATTCTTGTTTCTTACGATCTACATCGGATTGCATTCTTTTGTGCTCCTGTTTTTTTATCTCTAGCTCGCGAATTTCACGTTCAATTCTGATTTTTAATTCTGTAACAGCGGATGTTGATGAAACGTCATGCATAGTATTGAGTTAATATTTTAATCAAATATGAGAATATTATACTGCAAATCAAATAACGTAGCGAGAATCGAGTCTTACAGACTCTGTACAGGTTTCGCATGACTAGACCTTTTGCAAAGGCCTAGTCATATGCTCAACCTTTTCGATTCTCGCACGCACGCCCGCAGGGGCGTGCTTACCCGCACTTTCACTCACTTCGTTCGTTCAAGTGCGGGTAGCGAGAATCGAGTCTTACAGACTCTGTACAGGTTTCGCATGACTAGACCTTTTGCAAAGGCCTAGTCATATGCTCAACCTTTTCGATTCTCGCACGCACGCCCGCAGGGGCGTGCTTACCCGCACTTTCACTCACTTCGTTCGTTCAAGTGCGGGTAGCGAGAATCGAACTCGCGTCTCAACCTTGGGAAGGTCGCATTCTACCACTAAACCATACCCGCATTGCATATTGCATATGTCAAACATCTGCTATCTTCATACGTCATCATCATTACAAACCGACAAACTCTAACAACTTACCAAACCAACCTTTTTTTGTCTCCACCTTTTGCAACACCTCCGACTCTGTGCTCGATGAAACATGCAGAGCGCTGGCAACTTGATCATTCTCTACTATAACCGCTACAGATTCACCTTCTCGAACTGCACGATATTTGGTCCTGAGTTCTGCCTCAATACCCTGCTCAGTGGACAAATACTGAATCTTATTGGCCAAAACTGATCGATGCTCCTCCAGCTTTTCCAACTCGATTTGTGCAGTCTCTAGACGTTTGTAACTACCGTTCAATCGCTCTTTCATACTCCAAACAGCCTTTAGAAGAAATAGGAAAAATATGATCAAAATTACCAACGTAATTGGTGATGAGATTATAATCCTCCAAATTCCTCGTTTGCCGTATTTCATAAACCACAGTATACTAGATTTATGGTTTTATTTCATGAAAAAACAAAAAAGGCCGTAGGGATCGGCTTTATTGTCGTTGGCATTCTTGTTGTCGTCAGTATGATCCTCGGCTCAATACCATATTTCTGGTATTAATTTTGTAGTTCAGATGGGTTCAGAATAACACACGGAGCAATTGTATTTTCTGAGAGGCTCCGCAGAAATTTTCAGCAGAAAATTTCGAGGATTAAGCCAGAATTCTGCAGAATTCTGGCAGTCTCGAAGAAAGTACAATTGCTCCGTGTGTTATTCTGTTGTCATTCTTTATACATACAAATCAAACAACTACTCACCCGACCGCATTATTTTTACAAAAACGTCTTGGGGAATATTGACGGACCCATGTTCTTTTAGTCGCTTCCTTCCCTCTTTTTGTTTCTCTCTCAATTTCATCTTGCGAGTAATGTCACCACCAGAAAGTGTACCGGCCGCATCTTTTTTCTTACCAGAAATAGATCTTGAAGAAATAATTCTACCCAAAGCCTTTGCTTGAATTTTATACGTAAATAATTCCCTCGGCATAATCGAATGTAGCTTTTCAACCATTTGCTCAGCTTCTTTTTCGGCACGACGTCGTGATACTACTCGTGCAAAAGCAATGACTGGTTCATCAGCAACCAATACATCCATCCTAACTACATCGGCAATTCTTTCCTTGGTAATATCATACGATATTGAGGCATAACCGGATGAAATACTTTTCATTTCATCAAAGAAGTTGCGCATAAGCTCACGAAGTGGCATTTCCAAAATAACCATACTTCGATTGTCACCAAAATTCTCTGTTGAAATTACCTCGGCCTCATGATCGTAGAGCGACTTCATCAACCCATTGAGATACAAGGGTGGGGTGATTATTTTCATTGTTACAATAGGCTCGGTTATCTCTTTGACTTCATGATCTTCAGGAAACAATGCTGGAGAATATACTGTGATCTTTTTGCCATTTTTCAATTCAACTTTGTAATTTATACTTGGCTGTGTAACAACTAGCTCAAGCTTGAATTCACGACGCAAGCGTTCTGTAATTATTTCCAAATGAAGCATACCCAAAAAACCACAACGATAGCCTTTTCCCAAAGTTCCCGATGCCTCCTCTTCATAAGTAAAAGCCGAATCAGAAAGTTGTAATCTACCCAAGGCTTGACGCAAAAGTGGAAGATCGTCCTGACTTTCTGGGTATAATGAAGCCCAAACAACCGGTCGCGGACTCTGATAACCAGGCAGTGGAGGTAAAGTGTCTCTTATTGAAGAAACCGTATCACCAACAGATGCAATGCCCGGCTCCTTTATTCCAGTTACGATATAGCCTATTTCGCCAGCAGACAACACATCTACCGGCTTATTGTCAGGAGCAAAGATACCAACTTCAATTGATTCAAATTCTTTGCCCGCCACTTTGAAGATGAGTTTGTCATGACGCCTAACTTGACCATCCATGATTCGGATAAAAACTATAACTCCGGTATGATTGGAATATTGAAAATCAAAAATCAATGATCTCAGTGGTGAATTTGCAGACGATAGATTTAGTCCATGTGGTGCTGGAACACGTTTTATAACCTCATCAAGAAGAAAAGGTACATTTTCACCTGTCTTGCCCGAGACTTTAATTACACTATCGATATCACAGTTCAACAATTGACAAACTTCTGTAACAACATCATCTGTTCTTGCTAGAGGCGAATCAATCTTACTTACAACGGGAATAATTGTCAGTCCTGCCTCCCTAGCCATATTCAAAGTAGTCAAAGTCTGTGCTTGGACACCTTGAGTGGCGTCAACCAACAAAATTGAGCCTTCAACTGCTTTTAGAGAACGAGAAACTTCATAAGAAAAGTCAATGTGACCCGGGGTGTCGATCAAGTTTAAAATATATTCTTTGCCTCCACTATTCCACTTCATCCTGACCGGTTGCATCTTGATCGTAATACCACGTTCACGTTCAAGCTCCATCGAATCCAAAACCTGATCTTGCATCTTTCTTTTTTCAATTGTCCCGGTAATTTCCAACATCCGGTCAGCCAAAGTAGACTTACCGTGGTCGATATGTGCAATTATTGAAAAATTACGTATATTCTCCTGATTCATAGTAGTCTTTACAGACTAGCAGAAAAGTTACATATGTTCCACTTCTGCAGGCGGTACGGGTGTCTTCCAGATCTTTTTGTGTAATGTAGTTATAACATCTTCTAACTCACGATTGTTCAGAAGTTTTAGCACTAGAACAAGAATAATTATACCCGTAAGACCTGCGCATAAGCCTTGAAGAAATAGTCCCCAAACCTTGGTCAAAGGAAATACAAGCGAGAAAACGCGAAGGCTCAAAAAGGCTACATACCCCATAATAATAGAACCAGCAAAGCTATGGAAAAGTGTAGAAAGGACGGGTTTCGAAAATCCTGGATAAGCCTTTTCGTACGTCAACCAATGTAAAACGGTATTGATAAAAGTTCCTATACTAAATGCCAATCCCAAAACCAAAACGCTCGTACCTACTTGGTCCGTAACTTTTAACAAATCCTCAATAAAATATCGCAGGACAGGAAAAGCAAAATATGCACGATACAATGCCAAACCAGAACAAATTGTTACCACCGCTGAAATGACATTTATGAATAAAGGCCTAGCGGTTTTGCCTTCGGCATAAAATGCTCTAACAAATAGTATTATCAGGCTCTGCCCAATCGTCGAAAAAGTAAAGATTGCCAACATTGCAGCAGTAAGTCGGGTATCAGCCCAATCAAACTTACCAGCACCCAACACCGTTCTTACTATCTGCGCACGAAGAACAATGAATAGGACAGCAAGTGGCATTGACCAAAAGATAATATGCTGTGCAGAAGCGATCATCTTCTCTTTGAACTCTGTTATTCGACCCTTGAAAATCAACTTTGATAAAGTTGGAAAAACTGCAGATGAATAACTTGCACCAATGAGCGTCATCGGTACTGATTGGAGGTTGAAAGCAAAATTGTATATCGATATAGAACCACTAGCCATGAGAGATGCAATCGAAACCAAAACAAAGGAAGAAAGTTGATTTGCTGATAAAGTAAGTGTGCGAGGAAAAGTGGTAATAGCAATTCTCCTAATGTCTGCCCATTTTATATTCAATGTAAAAACTGGAAACAACTTTTCATGGATCATAAAAGGAATCTGAATACCCATATGCAAGAAAGCTCCCACAGCAACGCCGACTGCCAAACCAGCAATACCAAAAATTGGATAACCAAACAATACTCCAGCTATTATTCCTGCATTATAAAAAACGGGACTAAAAGCATAAACCAAGAACCTATATCTCATCTGAGTCAAGCTAGAAAACAAATTTGAGAGACCAAGGAAAAATGGAGACAAGAGCATAATTCTCATCGATAAGATGAGCTCCGGTAACGCAGGATTATTGGCAAAACCAGGAATGATGATCGGTACGATATACGGGGCAACAATAAATACAACTGCACTCACCAAGATCATCCCACCAAAAAAGATAGTAAAGATACCATCAAAAAAGTTTTTTCCTTTATCTTTTGAGGATTCGAATTTCTCTATGAAATAAGGCAGGAGAATCGATGCGGAAACTAGAGAACCAATAGTAGTAAATATAAGATCCGGAACGCGAAATGCTGCATAATATATATCTAGAGCAGGGCCCGCACCAAAAGTGTACGCTAAAAGTTTATCCCGTATCAAAGCCAAAATTAGAGAAAGAAAAGCAAAAGATGCCAAGAGATAAGCGGCCTCATGTAGGCCGCGAATCTCTTGCCCTATAAATGTAAACCATCGCTTAACCATTGCACTATACTAGCAGATATTTGTTATTTTTTCTCTTTTACTGGAAGACCGGTACGCTTTTCTGGTGTTGACGCTGGAATCTTCTCATCGTTGAAGATCGATCTGCCACTTCGCAAATTTGATAGAATAAGAGCTACTTCTTCGTTATTTTCGTTTGTCTTTTGTAGATCTTCAAAAACCTCTATTGCTTTGTCGAAATCGCGCAATCTAGCAAAAGACAATCCTAGGAAGTACTTTGCATTGGCATAATCTGCCTGATACTTGATCGCTTCAATGAATGCTTGAGATGCTCCGTTGTAATCCTTTGCGTAATACCTAAGAAGTCCCAATTGGAATAACAAAACTGGATTCTGTGGATTGAGTTGCACAGCAATACCAGCTGCAATAACTGCATTTTGAAGATCTCCTTTGGTTGCATATATTTGCGAAAGCAAAAATACTGCATCTAGATAATTGTTTTTAACCTGAAGTGCCCTACCAAGATCCTTTATTGCATCATCATACTTACCATTCTTTGCTTCAAAATTTGCCAAATTCAAATATAGTGATGGATTGTACGGATTGAGGCTAATTGCGCTGTTATACGAAGCCAAAGCATTTTCATAACCATTTTGCATTTTTATACTTGCAGCCACCTCAGCAACTCTCGCTTCAGAAAGATAGTTATAATAATTTTTTGGATTGTATGCAGTTGCCTTTTTTGCATCAGCAATACCACGATTGAGTACATTATTGATGTCCGTAAGAATTGCTTGAGTAGTTGATGCGCTCGTCGTATTTGTAATTGTACTAGCCAACTTTTGAGCTGTAGCAATAGAAATCTCAGCTTTGGATCTCCAATATACATCTGACTCATTGAGCTTGAGAGCAGTTGTGAATGCTTGATCTGCTTTTTCGAGATTTTGGTTTGTCTCGAATTCGCTAAGTCCGCGAGCAAAATAAGTAAATGCAAATATCTTCTTTATGTGCATAAGTCCAAAAATAATGAGAACTAGAATGACAACTGATACAATCGAAGGGAATAATTTGGAGACTAATGTCCCTGATGATGGAATATATACTCTCTGATTTACAAGTCCATATGCGACACTTAGACTCACAAATAATGCAGTGACGACAAAAGTTAACAAAATTATTGCGTGCGTTGGAATTGTGACAAATAACATCAACCAAAGGAATGTCATCATTGTAAATGAAGACAATAACATGTATCTCTTTTCAGAATCATCTGGTAATTTTTTTAGAATTCGTGTTGATAAGATTCCTAAAAATACAAACAAAAGTATCCACAATATTGTACCAACAGTACCATGAGAGGCTATGAAAGTAGGGACAAATCCAATACCGTACTGAAACTCTGTTCCCCAAGCATTTGTAGTGTTGATAATAAGTGGCTTGTAAGCCTGATATGCGTCAGAAAATCCGTTTGATCCGACTCCAAATAGAGGATAATTTTGCAAAACAGATGAAGTAACATTTAGGGTCGTTTGCCAAGGCAAGAATATTTCGAAATGGGCTATCTTTAGTTTTGTCACGACTGAATCAAGAGTCGTAGGTCCACGATAAACTAATAGGGATAAAATTACAAAAGCAACAACAGGAAGAAGTGGTAATGATTTTATGACTCTTTTTGTAAGTCCAATATTTTGACTAGATGTTTTATTCCATTTTTCAGAAAACAGAATTATGGATAAACCGAGAAATACGATAGCCCCAACATACCAAACTCTAATATCAGCGACGAAAATAATCCCCAAAGTTGAGATTGTGGTCAGTGTCCAGAAAATTATTTTCATCTTTTTTGATAATTGGAGAAAATTCAATCCAAACAAAGAAATGATGAGAATGAGGGTTGAGAATATTGCCAAACTATACCAACTACCCAGCATAGAAGACGTCAGGGTGGTAAAGATACCAAAGCTCAAGAATGTCTCACCAAAGACGACCCTCAAAAAGTGGAATAAAAATAGAACCAAGTATGACGAGACCATAGCAAAATACAAGACTATAGCTCGCTCTCGCTGTTTTTGAATCAAGTTATATGTTACAAAACCAGATAAAAACAGAGTTAACAAAAAGCCAGTAGTCAATACTTCGAAGGCCTGACCAAAGAATGATTTTGCAAAGTGGAGACTGAGAGTCGAAGATATAACAATAGAAACAAGAAGCAGAACACTTGTTCTACACAATGATGTTGGTGGCAAAGAAATCTTTCTTTCTTTGAGAACAACAAAAGTTAAGAAGACTGCTGAAGCAATAACTCCTATATTGATCACGAGAGACTTTATCAATTCTAATGGTATATACTTACTAAACCAAAAAGATAATGGTGCTAGAATAATCGTAACAAGGAGAATATAAAAAGCGATATTATCTAGCTTGCCAGAATCAGACTTCACGGATGAGCTATTAGAAACTCCCATACCCGATCCATCTTTAACTCCAAAACTACTGTATTTATTTTCCAGTTCATTATTCATTACATTTTATAAATTAAGCTATTTAATGCATTTATTATAACAGAAAATGAAAAAAGAAATCCACAACATAATCTAATATCATAAGACAAGAAAATCCCACCTTTTTGAGGTGGGATTTTCATTTAAGTCATACCATAAGCCGAATTCTGTTGCATATGTCAGACATATGCATGACAACCATTTGTCTGGTCCCAAAATTGCTTTTGAGATCGAGCGGTTCTTTTTTGATAAGCCTTGCGGTTCTCAAAAACACGACCTTGCACCGAAGTAAGGATTTTGCCGTTGCAATCCTGTGTTACCACAGGCTTCATCCGTATTGCTACGGAGCTATTGTCTTTCGACTAAAGCGTCACTGTTCGCACCTCTGGTTATTAACCTGACGGGTGTTACCCGCTACTTGTTTCCACCGACTTGCGTCAGTGGCGGTGTTCGGACTTTCCTCCCTGTATCGCAAGCGACACAGAGCGGTTGTCTGGTACAACTATCGGAATTATACCACAAATGATAGATTTTGCAATGTGGTGATATTAGTTCTACTAGCTATTTTTCCAACCTTTTAACAAGTTGCTTATATGCTTTGGCGTTATTTACTGCAATCCAACATTCTGACGGTATACTGACAGCAGACAATTGTTTCTTTTTTGCTAATACCGGAAACAATACACTTTCGAAATCCGCTTTTTTATTTAGATCAAAATATTTTTCAAAGTAAGGATGAACTCCTGGCCCAAGAATGGTTATACCGATATGTGTTGGTATTGGAATAGCCGGATACATCTCAATTTGATGTACGACATTGTTAATAATTTTCATACCAGTATAAGTATATGGTGTCTCCTCAACTACCACGACCGTGGCTAATTTATTTTGATCTAAGTGCCCCTGAGCAATATACCTTGGAAAATTACCCTTGAAATCCAGAATAACATCATCAGGATTATGAACAATAAAATAATGATTCTTTGGGATAAAATCTTGAATTATTGCATTTTTTATAGCACCACCCTTACCTACCGGCTTTTCGGGATCATATGAATATCTGATGCTTACACCAAACTTAGACCCATCACCGAGGACATTTTCTATTGAATGAGCATTGTGAAA
Source organism: uncultured Candidatus Saccharibacteria bacterium (assembly GCA_964576745.1). Classification (GTDB taxonomy): domain Bacteria; phylum Patescibacteriota; class Minisyncoccia; order Phycocordibacterales; family PALSA-1337; genus C7867-002. Next base: position 9,772 of record CAZNUY010000003.1, read on the forward strand.
AACTGACGCTACAAAATTCTTGAAACCTGCGTCTCGATACATCTTTATTGCCATTTCAATCATTGTCTCACCATTTGGCAAAAGAAAAGCATTTTTATTCACCGCTTGACCATTTGTAACCTCAGAGAATCGAGAGCTCTCACCACCAGCCATGAGAACAATTGTTGTATTGCTTACAAAATTATCCCAAACTTTATCATTAATTTTTTTGGGCTTCTTTACTCGATTAATCTTTTTTCGTAGCTCTTTTAGTGCCTTCTTCATATTGTGTGTTGTATTACAAAAATGGATATATCTATATCCATTTTTGAATCTATTAGACTATTTCGCAGACACCAGAGACACAAGCGAGTTCCTTTTTGAGATCTGTTTCGTTCTGAATTTCGTAGGTAATAATTTTTGAATAATCGATATGTTCCATCCTTTTTGCCAATTCTTTGTATGTCTTTTCATCTATGGCTTCGTATGGAGCTAACTTGTAAACCACGTCTTCACGAGGCAAGAAAGAAAGTCCGCCAACAATATCCCAGTTTGAATATACCCAATTTGCAACCGCTATCCATTCATCATTACCAACAGAAATTGTTACGGATGGATTGTGTTCTGTATAATTTTCCTTGACCATTTTCCAATACTCCAACTGTTCGATAGCTGTCTGATCATCTCGGAATATCGAACCACTTGGGGCTTTGACTGGAAATTCCAAAACATAAGTGGTGGCATTTTCTGGCGACTGACCAACCTCGGGAAAATGAGGCACACCTTGATCTTTAAGCATTTTGAACAATGAATCTGTGGCAGATATACGAATCCTTCTGATGTAGAATTTTGAATGTCGTGGATGCATGCCGGAAGAACAATCTACAGTTTGTGAAAGAGTACCTGAGGGCTTAACACAAGTAATTGCGGTTGATTCGCCTATACCAAATCTTTTGGCATATTCTTTGTTGATTTTGATAGCTTCTGCCTTGAGTTTGCGCATAACTTCTGGCTTTCGAACTACTGGGGAATCCCATTGTCCTGTTATAGAAACACCGAGAAGCCTCTCTTTTTCGCAATGTTCCTTCCATTCTTTTGAAAGATATGGGAAGTTGGTGAGACTGGACTGGTATGTACCGAGAATAGTTGCAATACGCATTTTCTTGAGTAATGTTGCTTCGGTATCCTCTGCTCGAGCAACAATCTCTGATAGGTTACAAAATTGTTTTGATTGGAGAATAATCTCGCCACAAGGATTTGTGCCCATAGGGCCAACTATATGATTGCCTGTCTGATCAAAATATCCTTTGTACTCTTTTAAAACTTTTATTCTCCTTTCTGGTAAGGTACTAGCTAACGATCCACGATTGAATATACCTCTCTCACCTGAACGACTCTCAATAAGAGCCATCCATTCTTTTAGGAATTCTTCATTACTTGGCTTATTTATATAGACAGCGGAATTATTGGATAATGCTCTATGAGGATGAGTCATGTAGAACGCACCTTTCTTTGCATCACGAACTAGTTCATCATTGAGGTCTGAAAGAGAAATCATAGCACTGCGCCTAACACCACCAGAAACAACACAATCACCAATCATACAGATAATATCGTGAAGATCGATGGTGCGCAGTCTCCTGCCCTGTCTCGCAAGCATCACCTGGCGTGCAAAAGAAAGCAATCTCATAAGTGGTGCTGGGCCAGATGATTTGCCACCCATAGTCTTGAGTCTTGCACCTTCTGGACGAAGCTGTGAAAAATCAAATTCTATGTCTTTACCAGACGCCCAGGTCTCCATACCCAGAGTGAGCGAATCTGCCCAACCCTCCTTACTATCTGGAATAACATGTGTAGGAAGTTTCTCACCAGTCTGCATCATAATCTGTGGAAAACGTTCTACGTTGGCACTTTCTACTGCCCAACCAGCACCAGTTCCACACATTGATATATACATAATCTCAGCAAGATCCTGGAAAGACTGCGGTGCTATAAATGAACAATTATATGCACAAACATTGGTAGCTGATGCGGCCTTACCAGCAAACTGAAGTAATCTCATAGAAGGCATCGCTTGGTGACTAAGAATAGCTTCGCGAATCTCTTTGTATTCGGTATCTTTGAGTTTATTGCCTAAATTCTCTTTCATGAAAGCAACATAACGATCGACTGTTTCGATCCAGGTCTCTCTTCGACCTTCATTATCCATCCATCTAGAATACGAACGATAATAGACAAATTCACCCAAAGCATTGCGGAAGTATTTTTTGGAATCAGTAGCTAATTTGCGGACACGCTCTGGAACTTCTACTCCTTGTAGACGCAACTTCGAGCGCTCTTCGCGGTATAAGACATAATGTTTGGCTGCTTTGACATAATCAGAACGCATCAACTCTTGTTCGACAATATCCTGACAACCTTCGACGGTAGGGACGAAATTGTTAAATTTGCGTTTAATTCTTAGTAATTCAGAATAGACCTGATTTGCTACAACCTTGGCTTCTTCTATAGTTCCCTCTCCGACTGAAGACATGCCTTTCCAAACGGCATTAACAATCTTTTCTAGATCAAAAGGTACTATTCGACCATCTCTTTTTATAATCGTAGGGATAGAAGGGGCCTTGACCGCTCCTTTGGCGGTTGTTTTTTTCTTTTTTGGCATATGACTACGCAGGCGATGCGCAAACTTATATTCTTATAATTTAAACTATCTAATTTATTTTTCGTATCGACCGAAAAATAATTTTAATTACTTATTAACATTGTACATCCCAAATGAAAGTAAAAAAACTGTGGACAATGATTTACATCACAATTAGATTGTAAATGTAAGAGGGGTTCCAGATGCGATACCATTTTCTTCCGCATAACCAGCGTTCAATTCTAGTACATATTTGACTGGCCGTGGTGGGAAGAAAATATTGGGATATGATTTTGGATCAACATCTCTTGTAACACCGACGACAACTTTGTCTTTATTTATCCATACTATATCAATAGGAAACGACATATTGCGCATCCAAAAACCTCTTGAAGCTATTACTGGAAAAACAAAGAGCATTCCTGAACCAGGATCTAATGACTGGCGACCACTAAGACCGGTCTCTAATTGCTCAGATGATGTAGCAAGTTCTGCCTTGATATATCCATTTGGAGCATGAATAAGAGTCTCTTTGGCTGAAATGGTATTTTTGCTGAGGTATTCTTCTAATGTGGGTAAAGAATTATTACTTGATAAATAAAACACGAGCGCAACCAGACCCAATACACCAATAATTACTGTAAAAATATGACTGCTAAAATTTGTTTTCTTATTCATTTTAATTTCTAATACTCAGTGTCTTCAATAAACTAATAAGTCCTGTAATAACCAATGCTGCTGATACAACTAGAATCATACTTGTTTCTTGCGGGATAGACAAACCGTAATTTTTGAAATAAATGAATGCACCGGCAATTATAAAAATGTAGGGAAACATGATACTTGTTTTGAAGATACTTTATGCTAGCATTCTATCATACAAGCTAATATTTAATATATGGAACCGATCAACATACTGCCCATAATCGTATCTTCATTAGTCGCCTTTGGTATTGGCTCATTCTGGTACTCGCCTTTCCTTTTTGGTAAAGAATGGATGGAAGGTAGAAAAATACAAGAAAGTACAATAGAAAAAAGTAGCGTTCTACGTTCATACAGTATCCAATTTGTCTTTACAGTAATCACTTTCTCCGTTCTAGCATTCCTCATAAGCATGGCAGAAGTAAGATCCAGCACCGATGGATCTTTCGTTGGCTTACTAACATGGATTGGTTTTATTCTACCCATTTCCCTTTCTAGTGTTTTATGGAAAAGAGATACTTTTACCCTCTTTCTTATAGATGTTGTCTACAATTTGGTCATAATAACAATCGGTGGTGCAATAATCGGCGCCTGGAGGTAATTGCCAAGTTCAATACACGTCCTAAAACTGCTTTTACAACGTTGACCCGACGCAATAGTACTTGAAGTTTGAATCACAAGCAGTATTACCAGTGGCTTGAGCATCCAAAAATGCACCTGTAATTGAGTTACTTAACAAAGCAGGACCCTCCATATAAAAGCGGATCTTATAACTTTTTTTGTCTGCAGAAACGACATAACCGTAGCTATATTGGTGATCCTGAGCTGTTCTATACAGTGGATCTTGAATGGAGCAGGCAAAATATGAAGGACCGATCGATGCTAGTGCCTGCTTTATAAATAATGAAAATTTCGAATCTGACATATTTGAACTATCGACTTTTCCTATTGTAGCCTTAATAAGATTCTCACTTGAAAGCGGTGTCATCATATTTGCCCAATTTTGAGGTATAGACTGATCAAATGATTGTGGTCCCAGATTGTCTGGATATACTCCATGATTGAGGTAATAAAGAGCCAATGCTTTTTGGACTTCTTTTATTTGAGTAATCCTTTGTGCATCACGACCTTTTGCTTTTGCACCCTCCAAGGCTACGAGAACAGTAGATGAAAGAACGGAAACGATAGATATAACCACTAGCAATTCAATAAGCGTAAAACCCTTTTTATATGAGATTTTCATGGAAATTATTATATCATGGATTATGAGGGGCAAGTAGAATCTCTGACAATATTAGCGCGACCGCTTTTGGCACTCATAATCCGTGGGGGATTATTCCAATATTTGTTTATCTGGTCTTTTGTGTAGGGATCGAGATGAGTCTTGTTGAAGGAGATCGTTTTGTTCATGTGATGATTTTCCACCATTCTTTCTAGTTGACTTCATTTATCTAGCAAAAACTTTATAGTGGTAACATAATTTCGTAAAGCCTATAATCAGCGATACTTCCAGCATATTCATTTAAAACCATCTTAACTTGATACGTAGTCATAAGCCTTTCTAAATACTCTAATGCTTTCATGTCCTTATTTGAAAATCCCAAATAAACCTTACCCTCTGGATTCAGATGATCATTAAGATTCTTAAAAAACTTATCAAGTACATTAAAATCATCGGTAGAAACACTATTCATCAATCTCGTATGGTTGGCAGAAATTTTCTCATGGTGAAATGGAGGATGAAATAGGATTACGTCTGCTTTTTCTTGACCAACAGGATCAAAGACCGAACCTTCTCTTACGTCTATAATTTTTTCTAATTTAAGTCTCTTAACATTTTCCTTAGTATTTTCTACAGCTGAAGGATTAATGTCAACACTTATAACTTTTTTTGCACCATTAAGGGCGGCCAATATTCCTAGGTTGCCAGGTCCACAACCAATATCAAACACTATTTTATCTTCACAAATTTGACGCGAAATGTATTTAGCAAATGAAATTGAACTCCTAAATCTATTTGGAGGATACACATCGGGATGGATAACAAGCTCAAGACCCGCATACAATACGTTATATTTTTCATCGTACTGTTTGATGTTTTGATATATCTGCTCTGATGTTAGAACTGGGTAATAATTTTTATTTATATAACCGCTAGCATCGTAATTAGTTATTATCTTATCGAGAACAGAGATTGCTTCCTTACCATCTTTTACATAATAAATATTCTCTGGCAGTTTATCCCAATACAACCCCTCCTGTTTAATTTTATTACAAAGATCCTGATAAATTTCTGCCATCGGTGATACTATAATAATAGGTCTCTCTTCCTTACTAAGAAGCTGATTGATATGAACATCCAAGATTTCATGAAGAGTTCCTAATCCTCCTGCCATAGCAATAAATACATCAGCCAAATCTGTCAGTCTTTGAATTCTATTTTTATATGCACTAAACCCTTCCCAATTGGTGAACCAGCTATGGATTTCGGGTTCATAATCTTTGAGACCTACTCCGTAAACTTCACCACCGTGTGCAAATGCTTCTCTAGCAGTGACGCCCATAAGACCAACTTTTGAAGCTCCATTTACGAGAACATAACCCTTTTCAGCTAAACCACGAGCAATTTCTTTAGCGTCAGAAATATATTTTTCATTATTTGTATCATTTCCAGAACACATCAAAGTCACGTGGTATTTGTAACCAAGTTTTTCCTTTTGCTCTTTAGTGAATTTATTTAACATTTGTTAAATAGAATTAAAGCATTTTATTACAACATTGCATAGTTCTAAATGTTCACATACCGAAAATATAAGGGGTAATAATCATGTCTCCCTATCAGAAATACTATATGTGCACAGTTTACGATTTCCGGGTTTATTTACAGCAGATAAAAGAGTAAGTTTTGGATTTGTAACAAATACTTTTATACCAGAACCGATCTTTTCTGGAAGAATGTTTAAAATAACCTTATCGATCAAACCTTCGCTCAGTGCTGAACTATTCAAGGTTGGACCACTTGTAAGTAATATATCCTGCCCTTCTAAAAAAGCATCTTTTGGAGAATTAGCAACTAAATATCCGTATTTCGGTATAAATTTATCATTACTGGTAACAATAATCTTTTTAATATTCAAATCTTCAAAATCTTTGACCATCTCTTTTGGGTATCCTTGTATAGTTTCATATGTTTTTCTGCCCACCACAACAGTGTCATAATTTCTGCAAATATCCAAAAAATCATCCCAAACTTCATCAGGAATAAAATCTTCACTACCATCAGGCCTTGCAATAAATCCGTCAGAAGAAATAACGTTGTATGAAGTTACCATAATCAAAGTATAACAAGCCTAAAGATAAATTACATTCACATATGTAGAAGCTGACAATTGAATAATTGCATAAATATTGCTGACACTTATTATTTATTACTTCTAAGAAACAAACTTTTCATTCCTATTAGACTGCTACATAATATTGCAAAATACATAAATAAAACAATTACAAGTGTTATTAAATTAATATATCCAGGCCATATATACATACCAATTTGGTCAATGTTTGACTGCGTCCCACTGTCAGGATTACTAGGATTATAAGGTGGAGCGACTCTTAGATGAAGTTTTTGAAAATCTTCAACATTAACACCTTTACATATCGTATCTCTTGGTAGGATATTAATAACTGAACTCTTGTCATCAATACTCAATCTAAGACTAATTGTATCCGCCTCGAGTCCATTTATAAAACAAAAACTCACCTGCTTAGTCCACGGCGGATCGAAGAACGGAAAAATATAACTCAACCACTTCCCAACTTCATCAACATATCCCAACTCATTTGTTGAGAGGTATTCGATACTATCAGTAGGATTGCCGATAATAACACTTTGTATATAAGACTGAAATAATTTTGACTTATCTATATTATATTTATTAAAACAAATATAAAATGACAACCCAATACAAATAACGGACACAATGAACAAGTTCCAAAAATATACTCTTTTCCAGATGTTTGAAATATAGAACCAAGGAATAATACCTACTTTCCTTTTGTATTCTAAATACCTATCCCCAAACTTTTTCTCAAGAAATCCATCCTCTTTTTTAATTACATACAACATAAAAAGTATGACAGGCAACATTAAAAAAGCCAACCAATAATGTAACTGGAGGTATATTCCAACACCAGTGAGTGCTGCCCCAGCATAGTATGGGTGTCGAGTAAATTTATACGGTCCACCTGTAAATAAAACATCACCGGAATCATCTCCCATAAATCCCCAATCTTTATTTCTATAAAAACGAGTCCATATCATTAACGATAAACCAAGCAAGGAAAACAAAACACCCAAGTAGTAGCTAGGATTTGTAGTGTTTGTTTTCACTATCTCTAATAAGAGCAGTATTGGGAGTAAGAAAGAAATAAAGATCTCAATAATCTTTCTTCCCCAATAAATAAAGGAGGTAACCATTTTTCTATCCCTTTTTCCTTGTATCAAGGTAAAGCTATTTCGGAATACGATAAATCCTAAAAGTAATGCTATTGTCACTAATTTCATAGAATGAATGCTACCACTCGTTCACCACATTCACAATATTCACAATGTGACCCAACGGCCAAGTAGGTCGATATGCCTATTTAGGAGTCGACCTCGACTTCTGCCTTTATTGAATTTTTCTGAATCACTTATGTGCAACAAAAATTCCTTCAATATTTTCCAGCATTGTCTTATAAGAATCTTCATCAAAGCTGGTCCAAAATCCTATGAATTTACCATTATTAACTTTTTTACGAGGTAACCTTCCAGCAACAATATAATAACTTAATTTTTCAAGAACTTTTTTGTCTTCGTTGTTTATACTAATATCTTTCAAGTCTTCGAGCATTGAAATCAAATTATGATGTGAATATTTTCCTGGTATGCACAACTCATCATTTTTACAAGTTATATTACCTTGACTAACCAACAAACCTTTAAGTAAGCACTCTATCGTCATACCTCGAAGCATCATGATCGTAGTCATGTAATCATTACATCCAATCTCTGCATTATTTTTCAAGTTCATCACTGATAACCAATTATCCGTTTCCAATTTTTCATAAGCTTTCTTAAGCCTATCGGAATATGTTTGCCAAAGATTTAAATCTAAGACAATTTCGCAAAATTTTTTTGTGGAATCTTTATGATTCATTCTTTTTTTTAAGTACAAGATCTTAATTTCTAATTTTGTGACCCTACGGGGAGTCGACCTCGCCTCTCACTCGCTACCCGCTCGTTCGGGCTGGTCACCGGCTCGGCTGTTTCGCTTGCTAGCGAAACATGCCTCCGCCGTTCGCCTCCCCGACGCTCGCGCGCAGGCGCGAGCTTAGGCTCACACTCGCTACGCTCGTGTGACCTATTAGCTTGGCTTTCAGAACTTACTAAACAAAGAGATTATATCAATTTGGCTCTAACTAATCTATCAGGTATTCTTGCTGAATAAAGTTCACGACGTTCACACGTTCACTCTATTTTTCTCCTATCTTTGTTTTTCTTTCTTTCCTCTCTTCGGATTCGTCTCTCTTCAGCTTTTTTCTCTTCTGCCTCTTTTCGAGCCTTCATCTCTTCAGGAGTGACTACTCGCATATAATTCATGATCTTATAACCCTTTAAGTGCTCGAATGGATCAACGAATCTGTACCACTTTTCCATATGGGTATAATCCTTTCCATCTTTTTCTCTCGTCTTAACCGAGTGAGATTTCAATAAATCTTTTGGTGGTAAAAAGTCCTTGTTGTCTTCAATGAGAAAGAGTTGTGCGTGAGTGCCCTTACCGTAGTAACTTATAGTTCGAGCTTTGAGAATACCTTCTTTAACCCATCTTCGAATGGTAACTGCCTTGAGCTCAAAGTTATATTCCAAATCAAATTCGCTATACCAACTATCCTTATCCTTTGCGAGAGAAGCTGGAATCTCTCCTTCATCAATTGCTTTCTGACAAACAAGACACTTTATTCCATATTCGTCATACTAATTGTCACCTTCATTCATAATAGAGTGACCGCAAATAAAACAACGATAACCACGACCTTCGAGATGGAACCCTTTAGGGTTAGCCTTTAATTTCTCCTGAAGTATTTTTTCTTTCTCCTCCCATTCTTTCACAATTTTCCCCATGTTTTCCAATCTCCATTTTTGATCCCGATATTCGGCACCTTGTTCATCTGTTAGACAGAAACGATCCCGATCCTTAGCAAAATCAGCATCAAATTCATCATCCTTTTCTTTTGCGTGTCTCCATTCGTATTCATCAGTTTCTGTGTAGCCACATTTCGGGCAAGAGTTAGTTGTTATAACCTTTTTATCATCATCTTTTCTCCTTGTTTCGAGAGGAGTGCTGCAATGCAGACATAGTATGGGTTTAACTCTCCACTCTTCACCATCTGAAAAGAAAGCTCTGCGAGGAAGACATTTATTTGGGCAGTCATACATAAATAAAACACGATCAGGTTTTTCAAGATCGGTCCAAAGGTCTTTGAATGTCACCTTCATTCTATTTCGGCATGTAAGGCAACGAATATCTTCTGGTGCTTGAGCTGAAGCGTAAAAATCATCTCTCTGCTTATCTTTATCCATCCATTCCTGAATAGTTTTATTTCTATTTAAATATCTTTCTCCCTTCGTAATATTAAGAGATAGTTTTTTAGCATAAGCTTCAGCAGCAGCTGCATCTTCTTCACTAATTGAGCCATCTTCAGGAAGAGGCTTTTTTGATTCCGTAAAGAATTTTTCTATACGCCGACACTCTTCTACAGTGTGTCTGTCATAGAGATCGGAATAATATTGTTTAGATTTAAGATGTGGTTCTGACATAGAATTTATTCATCTTCTTGTTCTTTTTTCAGCATTTTCCTCTTCTCCAATTCTGCCTGATGTTCTTTCTCACTAGCTGCTATCATCTGTTTTAAGATAGTCACTGTTTCGGCAATAAATCTCTGACCTTTCTTTGAGCTAGTATTGTTAGCAAGAGCCTCTATTTCATTCACCTTGGCTTGCCATGCCTTACCAAAAAGATTTTCGCCAGCTGGGCCACTTACTGATCCAACATTTGTAAGATACCCTTTAAGAGTTCGTATGAGGTCTTTGTCATCTGTGATTTCAACTAGCCTGAGACAAAATTGAATATCAATGGAATCAAATTTCGGTAGTAATTCAATAGCTTCTGCAATTTGTTTTTTCTTACCACTCAACACGAGATCGTAGATAATTTCTTGAGCAATAGAAGGTGCAAACGAATCCAGAAGGCTGGAAAGGTTGTAGCTAAAGACAGAAATCTTTCCTAAATGCTTTTTACTCCAAACTTTTACTATTTCTTTTACTTTGTCAGTATTCTTTTCAAAGAGTGGTTTAAGTTCGTCTGCGTGTCTCGGAATAGCCTGATAATAGTGACCTAATTCAAAGGTTTTTGAGGATTTCTGTTTTTCAAGCATTCTTCGGTAGAGGACATCCATAAATAGCTCAAAATCAACTTCCCCTAAGGCAATTAAAATTTCAGTACCGTGGTGTTCTAAGGAAGAGACCTTTACTAATAGACCAGCAAAATGTTCTAAATCCACTTTTGGCCAGTCGGATAATGAGAGCATTCCGTCTCTTAAAGCAAAATCTATGGTCATCAAATTTAAAATAACCTGGTCTGGATAATTTTTCAGTAACTCAAGAAAAATCTTTCGACATTTTCCGGGGTCTAAGGCTGATATTCTGAAAACCCCATATAGGACATAGTAAAAATTTGGATATTTTAAGGGGAGCGCTTCAAAATCAAATTTATCCTTTCTAAATATAATATTTTCAAGAATTGAAATGTCTTCAGGAGAAACTTTGTCTACATTTCCTTTATCTAAATATATAAAGGAGGCAGCGATAGCGACTGCAAAGTCAGGCTGCTTCTTGTGTGATAGAAAATCGATAACCGAATCTAGGATTGCACGATTGCCGCTATTTCTAATTCCACCTATGAGCTCTGCCAATTTTGTAGATAAAGGCAGATTACTTTGGACCGACTGCTCGATTAGTTTTTTTGCTACATTAGGTTTAGTTTTACCTACATCAACTAGAAAAGTCTTAAAATTGACGAGACCGTTTAATGGTTCCAACTCGCTCATTTTTGCAACATCAGACAAATCTTTCAGGTACTTTTTCAGATTCCCTTCCGAAATTGTTTGTACATGCTTGTCTATGGCTTCTTTCCATTCTCGATCTACTGTTTGATAGTCGTCTTCGTCTCGCAATTGAAAAGCTTGGCCGATGAGAAGACGATATAAACCATATATTCCTTTATCATTTTGAAGTCTTTCTAAAAGCTTTCCAACTGGTGGAACGCTACCGCCATGAACCCTCTTCATCCAACCGAGCTGCTGCTCTAGCTTTAAGACAATTGGAGATTCAACAATAATTTTATTATCTTCGAGGATAATATTTGTAATTTCTTTGATGAAAAATCTCACATCACCTTCAATCATTTTCTGCGCTTTTTCTTTTTGTTCATCAGGACCAATTTCATGAGATACATGAGTAGAGTGCAGTATTATCTCTAAAATCTTCAGTTTATCCTGAACCTTAGCTATCTTGAACATAGAGATAAGTTCAATAACCACTTTTCTTCTAAATTTTGCTAAGTAGGGACTTGCATTTAGTGGTCCTCGGTGGAAAACCATCGTAATATCATCTCTCATTGAAGTCCCATCATATGAAGGTTCAAGTAAAGATTCGTAAACAATTTTTAGGGTATCAATGTTGCTGATCTTTTCCTTGATGTCATGGGTTTCCAGAAAAGCATGCACAGCTTCTTGAGGACCATATCCCAAAGAAATTAACGCATGGTAATTATATGCGGCAACATGCTTCATTTTCTCAATAAGTACACTCTGAATGTTTTTATTAATTTCTATTTTGGAAAAAGAATATAAAAGATTAAAAACCTCCTTTGGCTCGAAGTATCGAATTACATCAAGAGCTTCTATGTATACTTTAAGCACTCTCTCATTTGCTGGAGAATTGTTTGCTTCAGATAGTAACTTTTGTCCGATAGATAGAATATGTGGAACAACTAGATGTTCACCTTTAACAGAACGATAATGAGCTAATTTCTCAAGGGTTTTTATTCTTTCAATTAGCACTTCTGGAGCAAGATAACCAACATCTTTTTGGTCAGCAAGTAAATCCTTTATAAGATGATCGTTCGTTTTATTGAAATGATGATTACATATGTCTTTCCACTCCTTGAGATAAGAATCGTCACCCTTCTTTATAATATTTTTCCTATTAAAATATAATCTCTTTTCAGCAGGAACATTGCTTTTACCTAATATAGTTGCAGCTGTCTCTTTGCTTAAATAAAGCCAATACGCTACTTGTTCCGTAGGGTCAACTGCAATAAATAAAAGTGGTAAGTTGGAGGAAGCTGCATAAGCTAGCAGTTTGGATGGACATAATGAGAATGGGGCTTTAGTTTTCTTGGCATAGGAAAGCGGCTTGATTTGCACTTCCAAATTCAAACCAGTTGTTTCTCTTTTTGAGTTGAGGAGTTGTAAGTGTCCATCTGTATCCGGATATGTATCATCTCCCGATGTGAGCTTTTCTATTAACTTGTCAGATAAAATCTGCTTGAGAACGCCAATTTCCTGTTTTTCTATTGCTTTGCTTTTTGAGTAAACTGAGCGTTTGATTGCCATACATTATTTTTACATATACATTCATAGTCTTAGTTAAAGCGGATTTTAGCATTTTTTAGGCTTAAAATAAAGAAAAATCGCACCTGCTGCCGAAGCTACAGGTGCGAGTATTTTTCAGGAACTTGTTCGAACTCATCGAACCGCCAGCGTCTCGCCCGCGTACTCGAGACCTTTCGGCTTGATGACGACTTTCTTGTCGCCGTTCTCGATGTGCCCGGCAGCCAGAGCCTTGAGGCCGAGCTGTTGCGTCACCCCGAGAACTTTCTCGACGTCGGCTTCCGCCACGTAGAGCGCAAACCCTGCGCCCATGTTCAGGTTGCCGTAGGCTTCCTGATCATCGACCGGTCCATGCTCCTGGATGAAGCTGAAGATCGGAAGCTGCGTCGGAAGCGTGTCGATCATGTAGGCGAAAGGCTGCGTTGCCCGCATGAGCTTGCGCCAGCCGTGGCCGGTGACGTTCACCGCGTAGTGAATATCAACGCCTGCATCGAGGCAGTCTTCGACGAGGCCGACGTAAATGTGTGTCGGATCGAGAAGTGCTTCGCCGTAGCTTCGGCCGTCAGAGAGTTTCGTGAGATACCCGTCCGGCAGCTTATCGGCAATCTTGCGCGCGAGCGTGAGCCCGTTCGCATGGATACCCGAGCTTTCGACAATCACGATCATGTCGCCGTGAGCGATCTTACCGATGATCAGACGCTCCTTCGGCTTCACGATTCCAATCGCGGAACCGGAGAGCACAACGGCTTCCGGAACCACGACACCCTTGAGAGTCGGCGTTTCGCCTCCGCCCCAAGTGCAGCGGGCCAAGTCGCAGGCTTTCTTCCAGCCGTTGACCAGATCGCGGGTGCGGTTCTCGTCATTGAACCAGTCTGAGACGCCGACTGCGAGATGCATGGCGACCGAGAGAGGCAATGCGCCGAGTGTCACCAGGTCATTCACGATCATGGCGACCGTGCACTGAGCGACATGGTCGTAATACGATTTGCCGGTGAGGGCATACATCGCGTCCGCGACCAGGTTCTTGGTGCCGAGGCCTTCCTCCACATGAGCGAAGTAACTTTTAGCCGCTTCGATCAGGTAGGCGCTTTCGCCTCGTGAGGGTTCGAACTCCCGGAACTCGCCGCCATTGAGACGAGCGATGTTGCCAGCTGTTTCTCGCGCAGCAAGCTGCGCCATCCGTTTGAATGGGTCCATGGCATCGTAATTGACACCGGTACCCGCGTAGGTCATGTTCATGTGTTGCTCCTTTTCTTTTGTGAAATGTTCAGATGCTGAACGTGATATTACTTAAAATTTGACAAAAAGCAAATAAAATAGGCCTACGATTTTTTAGGTCGTAGACCATTTTGAGTTGGAGCAACACAACTTCATACTCCGAGAGACTTCGCGCCGATGTCCTTGCGATAATGCGCTCCTTCGAAATGAATGCACTCGACTCCGTTGTAAGCGTGATCGAGAGCTTCCTGAAGAGTTGCACCGAGTGCGGTGACACCGAGAACACGACCACCGGCAGTGACGAGCTGGCCATCAGCCTGTTTGGTCCCTGCATGGAACACGACGACGCCCGGAAGAATCTCGGCGTTATCGATGCCTGTGATCGGCAAACCTTTCTTGTAGTCGGGCGACGGATAGCCGCCAGACGCCATCACGATGCAGGCAGCGAAGCCGGGGTTCCACTCGACGTTAATCTCATGGAGCCGTCCATCAGCACATGCCTCGAAGATGTCGAGCAGATCAGTTTTCAGAAGTCGCATGTAAACCTGGGTCTCCGGATCACCGAATCGGGCGTTGAACTCGAGCACCGACAGGTCCCATTCGGGAACTGCTGGTGGATCGTTTCTCCGGACTTTGAGTCCCGGATAGAGTAAGCCAACAAACGGCGAGCCTTTTCCACGAAGACCTTCGAGGATCGGACCGACAATCTGTTCACCTGCAGCATCGTGGCTCACGAACCACGGCACCGGAGCAATCGTTCCCATTCCGCCGGTATTCGAACCCTTGTCGCCGTCGAAGACAGGCTTATGGTCCTGAGCCGAGGGAAACATCTTGAACGACTTACCGTCGCAGAAGGCGTGGATTGAAACTTCTTGTCCTCCAGCGAACTCCTCGACAATGACTTCATCGCCGGCGCTTCCATGGAGCTTCTTGACCATGATCTCATCGAGAGCTTGTTCGGCTTCTGCGAGATCGTGGCAGACGTATGCCCCCTTTCCGAGAGCGAGACCCGATGCCTTCACCACGATCGGCAAACCTTGGTAGGCCGCGAAGTGGCGTCGGACATGTTCGAGTGCCTGCGTATGGTCAGTGTAAACATCGAAGTGCGAGGTTGGCACGCCTGAATCTTTCATGAGGCGTTTCGAGAACACCTTCGATGCTTCGATCTGCGCTGCGGCTTTGCTCGGACCGAAGATCTTCAGTCCTTTTGCCTGGAACGCATCAACGATGCCGAGCGCCAGCGGATCATCCTGACCCACAATGGTGAAATCAATTCCTTCCTTGAGTGCGAAGGCCAAGAGACCGTCCACATCCGTCGCTTTCACTGGGACGTTTTCTGCGATCTGTGCCGTGCCAGCATTGCCGGGGGCAACGTAGAGTTTTCCGAGACGTGGCGACTGATGAAGCTTCCATCCAATGGAATGCTCACGACCGCCACCACCAACGAGTAGTACTTTCATCTGGTTCATGACTTGGTTCTCCTTTTCTTTTGTTAGAGGTTCTGTGTTCTGAGGCTGATATTACCTAAAATTTGACAAAAGGCAATAAAAATTTGAAAAGTTGCAAAAAAGATATTTTTAATTAATATTCTTTTTAGATCATCAAACCAAATATAGGAGATAGGCACATGAGCAAATCGAAAGTTCTTGTCTTCGCGTCAGGGTCGGCTGAAGGTGGCGGATCGGGCTTTGAAAAGCTCATCCTTGCTTCCCGAGGTGGACCACTTGATGCAGACATCGTCGCAGTTGTTTCAAATCATGCAAACGGAGGAGTGCGTGCTCGGGCAGATAAGCTCGGCGTTCCCTTCCTCCACTTCCCGAAGCCATGGACCGCAGAAGCGTATCAAAAGTTCGCCTCCGAATCCGGTGCAGACTTCTTTGCGCTCTCCGGCTGGCTGAAATTGGTGACCGGACTCGATCCGGTTACCCGATTCAATTCACGGACTGTCTTCAACATTCATCCCGGACCACTTCCGGACTTTGGTGGTCCGGGACTGTATGGGCATCATGTCCACGAAGCAGTCATCGCAGCTTTCGGCCGGCGCGAGATCACACACTCGGCTGTTTCGATGCATTTCGTCACCGGCGAATATGATCGCGGACCGGTTTTCTTCCGGTGCAACGTCAAAATCAACGGAGACGATACAGCCGACACGATTGGCACCCGGGTCAATCAGCAGGAGCATATCCATCAGCCGAAAATCACCAGCATGGTGGTAAACGGTCTGATCAAGTGGGATGGAATCAATCCCGATTCGCTCCAAGTTCCGGAAGGATACTCGGTCGAATGCTTCGCCTGATTTACGCGCATGCGCATCATCATGAGCGGTTCTGAAAAACGGACCGCTCATTTTTTATTTGAAATTAAGCAATTTTTGTTGCTTAAAGTCTAATTTTGAGTAATATGACGACTAGATAGCACCTCTCGGAGGTGCATTGTTTTTTGTCATCCCAAACGTAAACAACAAAAGAAGGAGAAGCCATGATCTATCGCATGTATCGCCAGATGGACAGCGGCCTAGAACTTGGTTTCTACGTCGAAACCACTGGCCAGCTGTCCGAGCCGGAGCTTCAACAGCTCCAATGGCTCATCGCAGAAACGTTCGAGCCGGCAAAGACCGGACTTGAACCCAGCCTCACAGCAGACGTTGTCGAGATTGGACCCAGGCTCTCGATCGAGACTCCGTTCTCATCGAATGCCGTCTCTATCTGCCAGGCCATGGGGCTCGGCAGAATCACGCGCATCGAGCGCACGCATCGCTACGCCGGCAACGGCAGCTCGGACCACATTCTCAAGACTCGTCTTGATCGGATGACCGAGCAGCACTACCCCAGCGGGATCGAGACCTTTGACACCGGCGTCTCGCCGGATGATGTCCGAGTGATCGATCTCATTGGCCGCGGAAAGGCAGCTCTCGAGGAGATGAACAGCGCACTTGGCCTCGGCATGGATGCCAGAGACCTCGAGTACTATCAGCATCTCTTTGCGGAAGTCCTGAAAAGGAATCCGACCGACGTCGAACTATTCCAGCTGGGCAATGCCAACAGCGAGCACAGCCGGCACTGGTACTTCAAAGGTCAGATCGTCATCGACGGAACGCCGATGCAGGAGACTCTGTTCGAGATCGTTCAGCGACCGCTGAAAAATCTCGGCAGCGAAAACTGCAGCCTCGTTGCCTTCAGGGACAACGCCGGTGTGATCCAGGGATTTGGCACGCGTCTTATCCTTCCGGTCACGCCGGGCAAGCCTTCGGAAATGCGGCTCATGGAAAAGGTGATTCACATCACCTGCACCGCTGAGACGCACAACCATCCCACGTTCGTCGCACCGTTCCCCGGAGCTCAGACAGGAGCCGGCGGTCGGATACGCGACAACAGCGCAGTCGGACGCGGCGGTATCGTCGGCATCGGTGTCGCCGGTTACTTTGTCGGAAACCTTTTCATTCCGGGTCACGAGATTCCTGGAGAGGCTATCGGCAAGGATAAGCCGTCGAAGTACGCTTCGCCGCTTTCGATCTTGATCGAGGGCAGCAACGGCGTGTCGAGCTACGGCAACCAGTTCGGCGAGCCTCTCACACTCGGCTTCACCAGAACCTACGGTCAGATGATCGGCAAAGAATGGCGCGAGCCACGCAAGCCGATTCTCTACAGCGGTGGCGTCGGGCATCTGTTCGACGGGCATACTGCGAAGGAGACATCTGAAGTTGGAATGCTCATCGTGCGCATCGGCGGTCCTGCCTATCCCATCGGGGTCGGCGGCGGCTCAGCCTCAAGCATGATGCAGGGCCAGAACACCGAGACGCTTGATTTCAACTCCGTTCAACGCGGTAACGCAGAGATGGAGAATCGTGCGAACCGAGTCATTCGGGCCTGTGTTGAGATGGGAGACAGCAATCCCATTTCGAGCATTCACGATCAAGGCGCTGGTGGTCCGAGTAATGTCCTTACGGAGTTGCTTGAGCCACTTGGTGGCAAGATCAGCATTCGCGGTATCGTACTTGGTGACAAGACGATGTCCGTCCTCAAAATCTGGAGCGCCGAATTCCAAGAAGGATACGGACTCCTGATCAGGCCGGAGCAGATCGAGCTTTTCAAGTCGATCTGCAAGCGCGAGCGCGTCAACTGCGAAGTCCTCGGAGAAATCGACGGAAGCGGAAACGTTGTCGTTGAAGACTCCCTCAACGGGACAACGCCCGTAAGTCTCAACCTGGAGCAGATTCTCACGAACATGCCCCAGAAGACGTTCGAGTCAAATCGGCGGACCGAAGGCCTCAAGCCTCTGGACCTGCCGGACGTCACAGTCGCCGAAGCGCTTGAAAAAGTGTTCAGGCTTCCCAGCGTCGGCTCGAAAGGGTTCCTCGTTCACAAGGTGGACCGAAGCGTCACTGGGCTTGTATCGCAGCAGCAATGCTGCGGGATCGCCCAGATTCCAATCGCCAATGTAAGCGTGAATGCTCAGAGCCATTTCGGTTTGAGCGGAAGCGCCTCTGCAGTCGGCGAACAGCCAGTGAAGATGTTGATCGATCCGAAAGCTGGAGCTCGAATGGCGGTGGCAGAAATGTTCACCAACATGGCCTCGGCGCGGATCAGCGGTATCGGAGACATTCGATGCCGTGCAAACTGGATGTGGCCTGCGAAGTTACCACACGAAGGTGCCTTACTCTATGACGCTGCGGTTGCTATGTCTGACCTCATGGTTGGGCTCGGCATCGCAGTCGATGGCGGAAAGGACAGCCTTTCGATGGCTGCGACGATTTCGGGAGAGCTCGTAAAGGCTCCCGGAAGTTTGGTGATTCTCGGATACGCACCCGTGTCTGACATTACCAAGAAGGTCACGCCGGACATCAAAAAGCCCGGCGCTAGCAGTCTCGCATTGATCGATCTTGGTCAGGGCAAAAATCGCCTCGGCGGTTCAGCTCTGGCTCAGGCATTCAACCAGCTCGGCGATAAGTCGCCTGACGTTGAAAATCCCAAGCTCCTCAAGAACGCGTTTCTTGCGGTGCAGCAGATGATCGGCGAAGGGTTGATTCTGTCTCTGCATGATCGAAGCGACGGCGGCCTCATAACCGCAGTAGCTGAGATGTGCATGGCGAGCCGGTGCGGATTCAATGTGAGCATCCCTCACGCTGCAGAAGCTCTGGCCGTCCTCTTTGGCGAGGAACCCGGGTTCGTTATTGAACTCGAGACTGTAAACGAAAAGCGGATTGTTGAAATCTGCGAATCGTTCGAAGTGCCGATCTCCACGATCGGTATCACCCTCGACAGCACATCATGCGTCGTCGATGCAAAAGATGCCGGAGAACTGTTCAGAAGTACTGTGATGGAACTCCGGAGCTGGTGGGAAGCCACAAGCGCCAAGATCGAAGAGCTGCAGATGAACTCTGCGTGTGCCGAAGAAGAATACTCTGGTCACGAGGACCAGCTTCCCGGCATCGGTACGGCTCCGTCGTATCAGCTCTCATTCGCTCCAGTGGAAACGCTTCCGGAAGTTTTGGAAGCGTCGGACAAGCCTTGCGTGGCAGTTTTACGCGAGGAAGGCACCAACGGCGACCGAGAAATGCTGGCTGCCTGTGCAGCTGCCGGTTTTGCTCCATGGGAAGTCACGATGAGTGATCTCCTTGAAGGCAGGATCGATCTGGATCAGTTCCAGGGCATCATCTTTGCCGGAGGGTTCTCCTACATGGACGTGTTCGACAGTGCAAAAGGCTGGGCAGGAACAATTCTTTTCAACGAGAAGTTGAGGGAGATGTTCAACCGTTTCTACGCCCGCGAGGATACGTTCTCGCTCGGCGTGTGCAACGGCTGTCAGCTGATGGCGCTGCTCGGATGGGTTCCCTGGAAAGGAATCGCCGGTGAAAAGCAGCCGAGATTCGTTCACAACACTTCTGGCCGGTTTGAGTCTCGATGGGTGCAGGTGGAAGTTCTACCTAGCCCGTCGGTGCTTCTTGCCGGCATGGAAGGATCGAGGATCGGCGTGTGGGTCGCTCATGGTGAAGGTCTGCTGGTCTACCCAGATCAGTCGATCGCGCAGGAAGTTGCAGAGCGCAAGCTCTCTCCTCTCGCATACCTTGATCCGCACGGCAATCGGACGGAAGCATATCCGTACAATCCGAACGGCTCGCCGCTGGGGATTACGGCTCTGTGCTCTCCGGACGGGCGCCATCTTGCGATGATGCCTCATCCAGAACGTTGTTTCCGTTTGTGGCAATGGCCTTGGAAGCCAAACTCATGGAAAAGCCTCGAGGCTTCCCCATGGCTCCGAATGTTTCAGAACGCCAGACAATGGTGCATGGAACACCGGGCCTAGGGATATGTTCCAAAGCCAATCCTGACCCCTTGCGTAGCAATGCGCGAGGGGTCTTTTATTTAGATTCAATTATATTAAAGCGACATTCACAACATTCACAGTACATGGGGAAATTTAGGGAAAAAAGTGCCAAAAAGGAGCTCTTTTTCGCTCTATTTGGCCTAGGAGTGCACCTATTTTCACCTTTTTGCACTAGCGATTTGGAAAATTGCTGATGTTGCTATAACATTCACAATATTCACGATGTTCACGTCCGAGGCTCGGCAGACTGCCTCTATGAAGATGAAAATGACCATGTTAATGACATATTTACCTGAATGGAAAATCTATCTATGGAGAAAACTTTTATTGGAAGAAGAGAGTAATTTTAATGATCCTATCCTGCTCACTAGGTTCGTATTCTTTACTGAAATAGAACAACGACAAGAAACACGTAAGCGTCTGCTGCACTCCATTGATAGCCTGAACAATGCCAAAAACGCTGCTCTAGTAACTAGATCACCAATGCTGATTGCTGATGGCAATCACACATCTCATACCGACGCTTACTATTCCTCTTATCCAAAGAAAGTAGGCTTGGCTCTTATCGAATTAGCAGAAAGTGATCCTGTTGCAATAAAGATTGAGAAAATAAATCTAAAGAAGGGTGATAAAAACAAAGATGTTACCGTTTCTGAACTGAAAGAGTTTCTTACTCCCTCATCAGATGTAATTTCTTTTGAGTACCTACAACTCAAAATAAAACTTGATAAAAAGGCTCTTGAGAAAAGACTAGGCACCTATCTGGATGCCTTCAGGGAAGGTGCTCTCCTTGCTGGACCAGACATTCGTTATTACTTCTTTGAAAAGCAGAAAGAAGATATTACTCGGTCCCTTCAGAATATGGCTAAAAAGTATGGAAATAAGAACATCACATTCACTTTAGATGAATTGGCCAAGAAAGGTGGATGGTATCAAAGAGACGAAAGAAACTACCGTCCTTTTGAAACCCTTTTTACACTGGAAAAACTGGGAGAGCTTGAGATTCATGACCTAAGAAAACATGAGATCATTCTTTCATTGAAGAAATACCTTTCGGCCGAGACTAAACAGTCTGCAGCTGGACCATCTATTCAAAAATCAGCTATTGAATCCATAAAATCAATTACTTTCATCTCTGAAAATAAGAAAGCAGATAAGGTGTCTTCTTTCTATATCAATCACCACATTCACGATGTTCACAAAATGCAGCGTTTGAGTGGTGAGGTCCGCAAATTAGCCAGGGTTGCAGCTGGTGAAGAAGTACCTTTTGAGAAGCAGACCCATGACTATATAAACACAAACAAGAATTGCGTACTCTATCGCAATGGCAAATATAAGCTGACCAAGATCATTGACGGTCACAGCAGACCTCTCAAAATCAGTCGTGGCATCGAAGTAGAAATTATTGATGACAAGGTATTTAAGCGAAGACTAGCTGCAGCCGATAAAAACTCTGCTTAAAGCAAGCTTAATCTTGCCGAAAGCCTGAAATCCCTTACAGCAGGGGCTTTTTTGTTATTGCTTTAAGAGCTATTTAAGCGTGCTTTAAGTTTATCTCCGGACCTACGATGTAAGCAGATTTTTGCGAAATCTTTTATCAAAAATAATTAAATGCTTATGAGAAAACATGTAACCAAGGTCCCGTTAGATGACAATGAAAAATATCTGTCGAATGACATTGATGTAGCAGTAACGCTGCTATGCAAAGGCTATACCCTCGAAGATATTAAACTTCTTACCAATAAAAAGGCTACTTTCGTATTCAAAGATCATCCAGCTATTAAGGCTGCAGTTGATGGCTTTTGGAGTAACCGGATAGAAGTCCATCCTCTTGAGTTTGCGAATATTCGCAAGAACTTAAAATCACGCATTTACGCAATGCAGAAAGATTACTAAACCAAATAAACAAAAATGTATATGAATAATTACGAAGAACGAAAAGATAGACCTATCTTTAAAACTACACTTTTGACTGGTGATGCTCTCTACGAAATGGTATACAGTCCGGTCCAGAAGAAAAGCTCCTATATCAAAACGGACCGACTTGGACATACGGAAAACCTGGAGGAAGTAGAACTTGATGGTTATAAATACAGACCCTTGCCGCCAACCTATACCCTTGTAGACAAAAAGATTATTCACTTCCCATCAATGGCAGCTTCTTACGAAAGCGAGGAAGAGATCTTAAATGAAATCAGAATCTTCATTCATAAGTACTTGGATATTTCTGAAATCTTTGAGCAGATCGCTAGTTATTACGTGCTCTTTACCTGGCTATTTGATCGCTTTAATGAGGTCCCATATCTCCGAGCCATTGGTGACTTTGGAAGTGGCAAATCACGCTTTATCCAAGCAATAGGCATGCTTTGCTATAAACCGATAATGACTTCAGGCGCTACTGGCAGCGCTCCAATTTTCAGAATCCTAAGCCAGATACAAGGCACTCTAGTCATGGATGAAGCAGATTTCAAGTTTTCGGATATGACTTCTGAAATGATTAAAATCTTGAACTCTGGGTATCAGAAAGGAACTGCTGTTATGCGATGTAATCCAAAAACTTTTGATCCAGAAGCATTTGATGTGTATGGTCCTAAGATTATTGCTACTCGTGAGACGTTTTCTGATAAGGCTCTTGAGAGTAGATTCTTGGTTGAGGAAATGGGTGCAGGAAAATTAAGGACCGACATTCCGAGAACACTAGATGAGACGTTCTATTCTGAAGCTGAAGCAATTAGAAATAAGCTACTCATGTGGAGACTGAAGAATTATTTTGCTCCAATCGAAAGACGAACAGAAATTATCGAGGGTATTCATCCTCGACTAAATCAGATCGTGATTCCTCTCATGTCCATCATCAAGAATGACACCATTCGAGAGCACCTAAAGACATTCATCATTAAATACAACAGTGAGTTAATAGCTGATCGAGGTCTTACGTGGGAAAGTGATATTGTTTTTGCAATTCTCAAGATTGAGCACGAAACAGGAGCTAGTGAGGTTACAGTCAAAAAAATAACCGAGGAAGTGAATAAAGAAAGTGACATCACTGACGACACTCTCCAAGCCAGGAAAGTGGGCTGGTATCTTCGCTCCAAATTACAACTAAAGTCATACAGAGGCAGACACGGTTTTACTCTTTCTTTTAAGGTAAATCGTAAGCGATTGGATATGTGGAAGGAACGCTTCGGTATTACCGATGCAGATATTCGAGGTGAACAAGTGAATGTCGTGAACGATGTGAACGTGCAGGAAGAGATTAAGCCAGAAGAAATAGCATTTTAAAAACCTAACTTAAATTTTATGGAAAACAATCAAAATAAAGGTGGTCCAAAAACTCCTGAAGGAAAAGCTGTATCAAAACTTAACGCTCTCAAACATGGAATTTTGAGCCAGGAAGTGATGGTTGAGGGAGAAGATGAGAATACTCTCAAAAGTCTTAGTGAAGCTCTTATAGACGAACTGAAGCCTGGAGGACCGATTGAAGAGATGTTGGTGGACCGAATTATCTCTAGCCTATGGCGACTACGCCGATCCGTATCGGCCGAGAGGAACGCAATGGAATATATCAAAAATGAAGGTTTTCTTCTGGCTGGAATTGATGGTGTTTTTGATCCAAAACAAGACGCTCGTATCAAAGCCAAGAATATGCTTACCCATGAAGGGATTGAGACAATCTTACGCTACGAGACAACTATTGAAAGAAGTCTCTTAAAAGCGCTGCATGAACTAGAAAGAATCCAGGCTAAGAGAAGTGGTAAAGACGTTCCTCTGCCATCTGTGCTGGATGTGAATATTGATAGTTCGTTTGGCAAAAACGACCTGTAAATATGGAGAATCCTTAATGATTTCGGCAGAAATATTGAAATTGATATGAGAAAGAACGAAGCTGACAACTACAAGAAAATACAGATATGGTGGCTTTTACGAGATATAAAGACAGGTCACAAAAATACCACTCTTACCTGGGGTGAGAATGGGTCCGATGGGAGTATAAATGTTGGTGTAATGCTGGTGGGTCCTGATAAATATGCTCGATTGACGTATAGCCAGACAGACAGGACCGGAAAGAATACAGACTTTGATTATAAGGTCCCAATTATTGAAACTCCCTGTAACTTTGGTAGCACTCGTTATTGGTTTAAGTGTCCACTTATGAAAGATGGCCAACTATGTGGCCGACGTGTGGGCGTGCTCTATAAAGTCGATGATTATTTTGGCTGCCGGCATTGCTACAACCTCACTTACAGATCACAAAATATAAATCGCAGGGATAAACTCTTCCCAATATTTAAAGCCTTTGAGATAGGAAAGAAAATGGAAAAACTCGGTGAGGCTAAGCGCTACACCTACAAAGGAAAACTCACAAAGAAATTTAAGAAGCTGCAACAACTAGAAGAACAATCACTTGCAAACATCCAGAGCATTGCAGCGATGGAAAGACGCTAACACTATGGAAAATAATTTATCAAATAATTCCAATACTGATCCTAAAACACCAACTCTTTCAAAAGTTGATTCAGAAACTGTGGATAAAAGTTCTGAAAAGCGTGCAAAGGGGTATATTCTTTCTGACGAAACTTTCAGAGCTTTGACGGATTTAGGCGATATTTTGAGAAGTATCCATCAGGACATGATTGATGAGGGGTACGAGTTCGTTGATGGGACAATCCAGAAGAAAATTGATAAAATTTAAGTAATGAAGATGAATATGAAAGATGAGGAAAAACTATTTAAAGACATTGAGAACGGAAAATATCGTGAGTTCTATTTGGTCTATAATCGAAAAAGCACTGATGAACCTGACAATCAAAAGAACTCTATTTCATATCAAAAGAATCAGAATGTCCGATTTGCAAAGTTAGAAGGATTGCCACTAGCGCCTCTCACCCTCAAAAGTTTTTGTGCAGACGGCATTATTTCAGAAAAACATTCAGGCTTTAAGGAAGATAGTGAGATTACTATCACGAATGAGGGATTGGTCCAATATAAAATCGAGAGACCAAAATTCCAGAAACTTTTAATGTATTTAAGCCGAGGACTTTTTAAGGGTATTGTTTGTCTTTGTTGGGACCGAGTAAGTAGAAATAAAGGTGATGATACGGTTGTAAGAAAGCTTATGAAGAATGGCATTGATGTTCGGTTCGTCTTTGCCAAATACGACAAAACTAGCTCTGGTGAACTTCATATGGACATTGATGGCATGTTCTCGCAGCATCACTCACGAGTAACAAGTGAAAAAGTGTCTTTAACAATTAAGCACGCTAGAGAGAAAGGTAAATGCACTAACCGAGCTCCTATCGGTTATCTCAATGAAGGAAATATGGATTATAAGCCGCTGGACCCTGAAAGAGCGCCCATAATCCGTAGACTTTATGAGCTTTATAGTACCGGAGATTGGAGCTTATCTGATCTAGCTCGATATGCAAATGAGCAAGGCTTAACTACCGTTGCTATGAGACGTAAGAGAACAGAGGAAGAGAAACTCGCTGAAGAGGAAGATGATAATTTGATAGATATTCCAAAAGTATCTCGTCCAATTACCCAAAATCATGTTCACCGGATGCTGACTAGTCCATTTTATATTGGAATGGTCCCTGCTGGTAATGGAAAACATACTCGAAGTTCAAGCCATCAACCATTAGTACCGGTAAATCTTTTTAATGATGTACAGCAACTATTAAGAAAGAACAAAACGAGTATTCACTATACTGAAAAGTTAGACCTTCCATTACGAGGGTTGGTTCGATGCGCTCTGTGTCAACGAATTTATACTCCTTACGTGAAAAAAGGCATTACTTATTACAGTTCACGATGTGTTGCTGGTTGTGAGAATAAGACTAAAAATTTTAATTTCGATTATATTGCTGACAAAATTGGTGAAAAGATAGCAAAACTTCACTATACCGAAGACGAACTAGCTGAAATGGATGCTCGCAGCAGTACCCAAATATCTTTATTGGAAGAAAAACGATCAACGAAAATAGAAGAGATGGAAAGAAAGAAGAAAGTTCTTCGTGAGCAACTAAAATATATTAGGGTTGATAGACTTCCGCTTTTACATAGTGGGGCTTATACACCTGAAGGTATTGTGGCTGAGGAAAAGAGACTTGAAGGAGAGATTGCAGCACTAATGACTGACGAACAAGTTTCAGAGGAAGCAATGTCAGAAACAGTGAAGGACATAACGCAACTTTCAGAACTCCTAAAAAGGTCCGTACCTTATTACGATTTTGCAAAACCACACAAAAAAGAGTTGATTGCCCGTTGTATCTTTTCAGAACTCTTGTTGTCCGGAGATACGTTGCAACATAAGGTTAAAAAAGGATTTGAGGCCTTTGAAAACCGTTTTGTTGCGAATTGTGACCCTACGGGGAGTCGAACCCCGATTACAGCCTTGAGAAGGCCGTGTCCTAACCATTAGACGATAGGGCCATGTGAGATCCGAACAATTAAATTCAAACGAATCACTAACTACACCTTTTCCAACCACTCTTTTTCTTGCCTTACGAGCAGTCTATCGGCTTTTTCGGGTTCTTTCAAGAGTGCTTTGACCACGCGCTCCATCCGGATAGATTGAGATCCTTTTATCAAAATAACATCATTTGGATTGATCATTGGGAACAAAGTACCAGCGACTTCGGTAGAACGGTCAAAAGTCAAAACATTTTCTTCTTTCATACCTGATTTTATCGCTTCCTCGGCGGTGGCGTACGAGCGACTACCGACAGTAATGAGAATGTTGGCCACTTCAGCCACCTTCTTCCCTATTTCCCTATGTTGATCCGCCGAATATTTACCCAATTCCATCATGTCGCCGAGAACAGCGATCTTCTGACCACCAGTCTGGATAGATTTGAGAGTATCAAGAGCAGTGACGACGGCGTCAGGAGAAGAATTGTAACTATCATCAATGATTATAGAATCATTTAGACCATTCAAAACATTCATTCTTCCCTTTGGGGATTCGTGATTTTGCAGGGCAGAAATAACATTGTCAATATTTAATCCTTTGGACTTGGCTACTGCTATTGCGCAAAGATTTGGATAAATGAGAGTACTACCCAAGACTTTTTTGTTTACCACCTCGTAATTTTTGCCATCTACTTGAATGCTAAATCCATAACCAGCAGGAAAATTATTTTCATATACTATATGACCATTTGAACCACGGACTTCAGCGTTCTGACTTAGACCAAAAGTGATGACCTTGATATTAGTATCTAGCATTTTTGCAATGCTCAGAACTTTTTCATCATCACCATAGAGTATTACTGTACCACCCGATCTAACATTAGTTGCAAGGGCGGATTTTTCTAAGAATACCTGTTCTGCCGAATCAAAAAATTCTACGTGTACAGGCGTGTTTGCAATCTTTGTTATAACAGCAATATTTGGACGAAGCCATCTAGCAACACTCTTTATGTCATTTGGATGATCTGCACCAATTTCTAGAACCAAAGTATCCGGATACGTTGTCCTTTTCATTATCAAAACAAAACCTTTCCAAATATTTTTTGACCAACCAGAGAGACTTTTCCAAGCATTTGGCGCGCCAATAATAGTTAGTGGTAGTCCAATCTCACTATTCATACTCTTATCACTTTTGCGGACGTAACCACCCCCGCTTCGAAGAGCGGTATATATTGCATCTTTTGTTGAAGTCTTGCCGACACTACCCGTAACGGCAATGATAAAAGGCTTGTATTTGGCCAGAATCAATCGAGATTCTATGGTCAAAATGAAGGTCAAAATTTTCTTGATTAAATACATATAATGACGTGACTGCATCATACCTTTTTTATCTATCTGGCGCTATATTGAAATAATTGATAAGAAATTTTGCAATTTGATCGAATGGTTCGGTCAGAGTATCAGCAGCATATTCTGTTCCTTTTGGATAAACTTGAAATAGAAAGACTAAGTATTTTGGACTATATGCTGGAAAATATCCAAAGAAAGAGTGTAAGTACCGATCAGGATAATATCCACCTTTTACATGGTCAGCCATCTGAGCAGTACCAGTTTTTGCTGCAATACTATAATGCTCATTTTTTATTTTTCCCTGAAGAAGGGTTTCATCTACTACTTTGACAAGCATCTTTGTCACATCATCGGTTGTTTCTTTTTTCAGTATCGGGCCATTTTTTTGAATTGGCAAAATTTTGTTCGTGCCATCTGTATAACGAATTTCTCGGACTAAATGCGGGGTAATGGTGTAACCACCATTGGCAAGAACTGAAAGGGCTTTTGTAACAGCAATTGGCGAAACTGCAATACCTTGACCATATGCGGCGGTTGCAATTTCTACATCCCTACCAGTACGAAGGTTTCCAACAATTCCAGTTGCTTCATTGGGTAAATCAATACCAGTTTTTGAACCAATGCCATAACTGAAAAAATATTTAGCAAAGTCATCTTTTCCAACTTTAAGAGCCAGCGTAGCTGCACCAACATTGAGAGAATAACTCAGCAAGTCTTGCATAGTTGTCTTACCTCGAGCTTTGTTATCGTGATTTGCTATTTTCTTACCACTTAGAGTCATCATGCCCGTATCTTCATAAGTAGAATTGATCGTCACCGCACCAAAATCTAGAGCTGTCGCCATTGTCAGTGGTTTTATTATTGATCCCATTTCATAAGCATTTTCCACGAGTGGATTTGAAAAAACTTTTACATCACTTATACCACTAGTATCATTTGGATTAAAATTTGGCAAAGAAGCCATTGCCAAAATTTCTCCGTTATTGGGATCTATAATAACACCTCCAATATTTTCTGGTTGCCATTTATTCTTAGTTTGTTCTAGGATTTTTTCTAAATATTTTTGAGCTGTAGGTTCTATTGTTGTCACGATATCACCCTGTTTATGTAAAGAATTATTTTCATCATCTATATTTTTATTACCAAAAAGCTCTGCAAATAAATAGTTATTAGACGCTAGATTTGAACGTCTCAAAACATTTTCATAAAATCTCTCCAATCCATAACGACCAACAATAGCACTTGAACTTGCACTTTCACCCAACAATCCAAGTTCATGAGATAACATCTGATTGCCGGGGTATATTCTCCAAACTTCCTTGGTGGCTCCAAGACCTGCAATTTTTAGATTCCGAATTGATACGGCTATTTCTTCAGAAACCTGACTTGCTAATTCTTCATATTTATCATTTTTTTTACCGGCTTTCCTCAAAAATTCCTCTTCCTCAATATCGATATAGTCTGAAATAGCTCGAAATACAGTCTGAGGATCAGAAATCAAACTTGGATTGATGTATATTTTATAGCCACTTTTCAACGTTGCTCCTTGAACTTTTGTACTATCTTTTGCAGTGAGAAATATCGAACCTCGATTTAAAATAGTCACGTCTTTCTCAACATACTGTAATTCTGCTTTCTTTGCATATTCACTTCCCCGCACTATCTGTAACCAATACAAAGTCGAAACCAGCGCTACTCCAACTAGTAGCGCAATAATGAGGACTATTCTTGCTCTAAATTTAATACTAGCGTTCATTTCTCAAAGCCATGTGATTAAACTGATCATTATAACCAATTTGTAACACAGGGACCTTTGAGATATACATACTAACTTTACCTTTGGTCATACCGTAGTCACCAAGATTATCTGGGTTTATATTTCCAGAAAGACTGAGATACTGAGAATCCAGTTCATCAACACTACTACTCAATACTGTCATTTTTGCCTCTGTTTGTTGGACGGCAACAGTATTGGATATAACTTTAAACAGATTTAAAGAATACATTACGACTAGAATCAAACACCCAATCAAAAAGGTGTACGATATTATTTTCAGATTATCATTCAATTTGCTGTATGTCTGGGTGATTGCTTTAGTCATATTTTATTAAAATTTACTTATAATTTTGTTTTTTCTAAAATTCTCAATTTTGCACTTCGTGACCTTGGATTTTCTAATATTTCTTGCTCTTTTGCGGTAATCGGTTTTTTTGTAATTATTATTGCTTCATCGTTCAATTTTTCTTTAAAAAATTCTTTGACAATTCTATCTTCCAAACTATGAAATGAAATAACTGCAAATCTTCCGCCTTTATTCAAAACTTCGTAACCTTTTCTCAAACCTTCCTTGAGCGCTCCAAGCTCATCGTTGACCGCTATCCTCAAAGCCTGAAATGTCTTTGTTGCCGGATGTATCCTGCCCCTCCTATAGAATCCTGGAACTGAGATCTTGACCAATTCTGCTAGCTCCATCGTGGATTCAATCTGCTTTTTCAAGCGATAATTGATGATCGCTCTAGCTATCCTTCTTGCAAATTTCTCTTCTGCATAACCAAAGATAATATTTGCTATAACCTCTTCATCCCATTTATTGACTATATCTTTTGCGGTAAAAGGATACTTTTCTGGATCACCCATTGTCATAAGCAAAGGTTCATCTTTCTGGAAAGTAAATCCACGGTCGGAATTATCCAGTTCATCTGATGAAATACCCAAATCCAAGAGAATAATGTCGACTTTGGAAATTTGATGCTTCGACAAGACAGAGTCTAGATTTCTAAAATTCTCATTTTGGAGAATCAGATTTTTGCTTTGATTCTTTAGAGTTATTTTGGCCCGATCGAGAGCTAATTGATCTCGATCCAAACCGACGATAACGTCTAGTTTACCATCGAGCGCTTTTGCAATAGCAAGAGCATGACCTGCACCTCCTAAAGTACCATCAAGATATACATTAGTCCTCTTAAGAGTACCTGTTTTTTGTCTCTCTTTTGGTACTAGACCATCGACAACTTCATGTAAAAGAACAGCCTTATGAACACTTTCTCTAAATTTGGCACTCTCCATAAGATTAGATCATGCCAGCCTGACCGAGTTTCTCCGCCAGAGCACCAGCCTTACTCTCTACGTCACCGCGATATGAATTCCAAGCATCTTCATCCCAGAGCTCAGCGCGATCCTTGACACCTATGAAGACTACTTTATTCTTCAACTTTGCTCGTTCGCGCAAATATTCCGGAAGAAGCATTCGACCAACACCATCAATCTCGACCTCAACCGCTCCTCCTAAGAGGTAGCGGTTGAAACCTCGATTGTCCGCCTGGAGTATCGAGCTTTCTTTCACTGACAAACGCTCGGCTATCTTTTCCCATTCCTTCATCGAAAAGATGAACAAACAAGAATCGAGACCTGGCGTAATTACCACTTTCTTTCCCATTTCCTTGCGAAATTTCGCCGGAAGGGAGAGGCGGTTTTTGTCATCGATAGTGTGAGAGTATTGCCCGATGATCATATGCTTGTAGGAATTGTGGTATTAGAGTGATCGTTCAAAATTTAAAATTATGAGATTCACCGCATACCACTTCTTCCCACTTAGTGGATATTTTATACCACTTTGATGATTTTTTCCAATAAAAACAGTGGATAAGTCCTTCTGAGGCGCAACCTCAGTCACTGAGGCTGCGCCTCAGGAAAAATTTATTGTTTTTTGATAATTATTTTATCTAGATTTTATCTCTGTCTGATATTATTGGCGTCACCGAGGCTGCGCCTCGGGAAAAAATGTCTTACCACCACATATACAATCGCGGTGCGCACAAAGCTCCAATTTTCCATGAAAATTCTGATTATATTCGCATGTTGAAACTACTCTATGTTGCGAATTCTTCCTCAGCTTTTCAACTCCGAGACCACGGAGAAGCTAATATCTTCGAAATAAATCGTTCGGACACACTTCTTGATATTGTCTGCTATTGCTTGATGCCGAACCATATACATATAGCAGTAAAATCCAAAAGTGATCTTGAAAACGACCCCAGTATCACAAAGTTTATGCATAAACTATGCACTGGTTATTCTATGTATTTCAATTTGAAGTACAAACACTCCGGGACACTTTGGGAAGGTGGTTTTAAGAAAAAAATTGCAGATGACGAATTAGATTATATAAAAATTCTCATAAATTACATTCACCTAAATCCATACAGCATCAAAGAACCTCAAATGACAAAAGAAGCCAGAAAGGAACATCCTCAAGAAGCTTTTGAATATTCTAAAAATTACGAATACTCGAGCCTAAAAGATTATCTCGGCGAAGTTAGACCCCAAGGCACTATCCTTTGCGATAGCGAACTCAAAATATGGCTCAACACTGAGGCGCAACCTCAGTGACTGAGGCTGCGCCTCAGTTCCGCGGTTTAACCAACGGGAACAACTGCGTTTCTCGAAGAGGTTTGTTGGAAAGCACTGCAAATAACCGCTCACCAAAACCAAAGCCACAAGTTGGAGGCATGCCGTGTTCGAGCATAGTGACAAATTCATCGTCAGACATCATTGCCTCTCTGTCGCCACCATCCAAAAGTTTCTTTTGCTCAGCAAAACGTTCTGCTTGATCGAGAGGGTCATTTAGCTCAGAATATCCTCTACCTATCTCGCTTCCAGCTATTATTGGTTGGAACATCTGCACCACATCCCTACCAGAGACGCTCTTCGCCAGAGGTGCAACCAACTTTGGATGATTGATCAAGAACGCAGGACCAGCGATATTCTTGCGACAATATTTCCACAAGGTGTCGATAAGTCTCTCACGGTTTGCCCCTTCATAACTGATCTTGAGCTCGCTCAAGCGGTCTTTTATTTCTTCATCGGTAGCCGAAAGAATATCAACTCCAGTCTGTTTCTTTATTTCCTCAGAATAATCAATCTCAACCCAATCGTGATTGAGGTCAAAACTATGATCACGATATGTGAACTTGGTAGTACCAAATACTTCATTTGCAATCTTGCGATACATCTTTACTACAAGAGCCATTCCGTCATGGTAATCAGCATATGACCAATAAAACTCCATATTTGTAAACTCTTGTAAATGTTCCACACTCGAACCTTCGTTGCGATAGACTCGGCCAATCTCAAACGTTTTTGGAAAACCTCCTGCCATCAGCCTCTTTTGCCACAATTCACCGACAGAAATTCGTAAATATACGTCAAGATCAAAATCGTTGTGATGTGTTTTAAACGGTGTTGCTTCTGCTCCGCCAGTAGTCACTTCCAAAGTAGGAGTCTCAACCTCAAGAAAGCCTTCTTCTTCGAGAAAATTTCGAGTCACCTTCCAAAACCTGGCTTTTTTGTAAAATAATTCTCGCCCCTCTGGATCCATAATAAAATCCAAATATCTTTTGCGAAGCTTCTCGTCTGGATCGACGAGACCGTGCCATTTTTCTGGTAATGGTAATAGCGCCTTGGAAGTCATGGTCCAAGATGAAACCAGAAGACTTTGTTCTCCTCTTTGAGTTACAAAAAATGTACCAGTGACACTAATAATGTCACCTATATCAACGGCCGAATTGAATAAATCAAATAGGTCAGATTGTAAGACGTCCTTTTTTATTACCGCCTGAAATGTTGCCTTACCATCATCTAGAACAACGAATAAAATTGCACCTTGCCCTCTGATAGCCATAACACGCCCGCAAAGAGAAACCTCTTTCTTTTCTTTTTCGAAGTCCACGAAATTTGCCCTTGCATCAGCCAGACAAAAAGTCCTTGGAACCTTGGCTGGATAAGCATCCATTCCAGCCTTCTTCAATAATTCCAGTTTTTTTAATCTTGCGGACCTTAATTCTTCTAATGAAGCCATTTTTATTTTATTATGTCTTCTATTTTGTAGTTTATCTTGCCTTTTGGAGCTGAAACTGTGACATTATCGCCCTTTTTGTGGCCAACAAGAGCCAACCCAAGTGGTGATAAATTTGAGATCTTACCCAAAGACATATCTGATTCTTCTGAACCAACAAGTGTATAAAGAAAAGATTTGTTATCACCGTCTTTTTGTAATCTAAAAGTAGAACCTATCGTAATAACATCAGTGCCTCCAGTTCCAATCATTACAGAATTTTTGATCAAATTTTCGAGTTTTCCTATACGAGCCTCGACTTCTGCTTGATCTTCACGAGCTTGATGATACTCTGCATTCTCTGACAAGTCACCAAGTTTCTTTGCATATTCGAGATGCTCAGCTATCTCTTTTCTCTTATTGACCTTCAAAAATTCTAGCTCTTTAACGAGTTCTTGATGTTTTTCTGCGGTCAGATATTGTACTTCGTTTGACATTTTATTGATGTTAGTTGATTCGATAAATTGTAGCAGAATTTACTGCAAAACTCAAACAAACGAAATTATACAAGTAAAAATAATTATTGTGAAGAAAGATATTCTGGCGTATTATCTCGCATCCATTCTAGTGTCTGACGGATGACTGCACCTGCCCCAACCTGATAATTGACCGTTCCTTTCTCCAACATAACCACAAAAGCATACCGCGGATTTTTATAAGGCCAATAACCAGTCATCCAAGAATTGATCTTTTCTTTTGAATAACCCAGCTCAGCAGTACCAGATTTTGCGGCTATTTCTATAAAAGGTACATTTAGCGATGCTGAAGTACCTTCTGTAACCGACATCCTCATTCCTTCGTGAATAATGTCAAAATACGATCTCGGTATGTTAACTTGTGATTCGATATGCGGTTTTCTATCAGCAAGAATGGTCGGGGTATATATTGTTCCATTATTTGCTATAGCTGATACCGCACGAGCGATCTGAATAGGAGTCACTTGAAAACCATACTGTCCAATGGACGTGTGGTAAGTATTTCCAACGAACCAAGCTTCATTAAATGTTTTTTTCTTCCATTCTGGAGTTGGTATTGTTCCCGCTTTATTTATAAGAATAGAGCTACTACCATCCAGGGTCGTTGTTCCAAAACCGAACATTTGCAAGTATTCATCAATCTTACGAATACCCAAACCCTTCTGATCTTTGAAGCCTCCGCCGACTGTATAGAAATAGGCATCCGAAGAAACCGCAATCGCTTTCCTCATATCCACTGAGCCATGATTTTTCCAGTCACGAAAAACCGTAGACTTGGTCTCATCATAAGGATTTGGGATTGAAATTGATCCATTTGTTACAATTATTTTGTCTGGAGATATTATATTTTCATTCAAAACACCGAGAGAGACAAACAATTTTACTATCGACCCCGGCGTATACAAACCATCAATGGCCCGATCTAGAAAAGGTAAACTTTTATCATTCAAGAGCGCCTTTATTTGACTGTTGTCTTTTTTGTCTGACATCACCTGTGAGCTATATTCTGGATAACTCGTCAAAGCCAAGACTTCGCCATTGTTTATATCGACTATGACTCCTGCTCCGCCGGCAAAGCCAACTTTCTCGGCTACATCTTTTATATTTTGATAAAGTACACTCTGGACGCGACTGTCTATGGATAATTTTATATTATTTCCCTGAATCGCTGGCCTAGTAACACTCTCTGAAACAATCTTGTTATGGGCATCTACCTCTACAAGACGGACACCGTGCTTGCCTCTCAATTGATCATCAAAATAACCTTCGGCACCAGCCTCGCCTTCAAAATCTTCTTGATAATAAAAACCATTATTATCTTTTGATGGATATTTTACATAACCTAAAATATGAGATAGGCCTGTCGATGTTGCATATTTTCGAATTGCAACGGTATCACTACTCGTAGCATTGTCCAATGGAGCATTCCAAGCCAACTGAATACCATTTCTATCAATAATCAAACCGCGACCTGCAAATAGCGGTATCGGACGAAGCGAATTGTTCTCACTCCTCTCTAGATATTCTTGACCGTGAATGATCTGCAATTTAAAGGCTTGACTAACAAAAACCAAAGCAATAAGCAAAAATACCGCAACAACTGAATATAGTGACCTTCGTGAAATTGATTTTTCGAGACGCCCTTCAAATTGTGAGGTATCATAATTTGGTAGATTACTTGAATCAAGCAAAATTTCATCAGGGCTAATTTCCTCAATTCCCTTTTTATTATTAATAAATTTTGCTATTTTTTTGAACATAATTTGATAATAATTATTTGTCGAACTTAATTATCGCACATAGATGTTTTGGTAAAACCCAGAATACAATTTATCACTTTCTAAGTACCTTTTTTAGCCAATAGAAGATCAAGTATACGCTAACAGAGTATATCAGACCAGCAAAACCAAATATGCCTAAATTTTCATTGAAGCCAAATAAAGCATCGAATATGAGACCGAAAATGATAAGTTCAAAAAAATTATTGAAATATAAAATAGCTACTAATGAGACAACTACAGCCACAACCCACCAGCCATAAATTACCGACAATAGCAGTACAAGATCAATTAAAATTCTTGAAAAATTATTTTTAATCATTAGAAATACTAATTTTAACCCATTTTAATTCATAAATATTGATAGGAGCTGAAAAAATAATCTTTTCGAAAGTTAAAGATGGATTGGAATCGATGTTGGTGACTTTACCCAACGGTTTGCTTCCTATATCCAAAGAAACAACAAAATCATCTAGGGAAATATTGAGACCCCTGGGAAGCTCAATCTCGTACTGACCACCACCCCTCCCTGTCGCAACCGCTCCGACATAATTCTTTCCGATCTGAACCTCGTGTTTTTCCATGGGAGATGAAAATAGCAATACTTTTGAGGTATTCTTGAAGACATCGATAACCCGACCGATCGGCACTTCCCCGGTCGTATAGACAATACTAGAAGTTGAAACATCCTGATTGGTACCAGCATCAACTATGAGTTCATCATAAGCAACGAAAGGTGGTTTCTTTATTATTGGCGCAATAATATAGTCCGTCGATGTCGATATATTGAGAATTTTTCTAAATTCTTCATTTTCATTTTCTATGTATGAAGTTATTGCCAGACTGGAAGAATTGCTTTCTATCTGTTGTTTGAGCAAAGCATTTTCATTTAATAATTTCTCGACGTCGTTGAGACTGCCATTATTGATAGAATATTCGAGACGCCAAAATGGACTAATGATGCTATTTACGAGAGCGGGAATAAAATGTGGAAATAAATAATTGAACATAACAAAAATAAGAACGACAACAATGATTGTCCAAAGGTAAATACTTTTTATCCAGCTTTTTTTATTTCTTTCTATGTATATCATCTTCGCTTTGCAATAGGATTGAATTATATTTCTCTAAATTTTCCAAAATTATGCCTGCACCGCGAGCAATAGCGGTAAGTGGATCTTCGGCGATGGTGACGGGAAGTTGCAAAGTTTCTGATAATAATTTGTCCAAGCCTTTTATGAGTGCCCCACCACCAACCAAAAATATGCCTCGCTTCATAATATCGGCCAAAATTTCTGGTGGGGTTGTCTCGATAACTTCACGAGTCGAGTTAACTATAACCTCTATAGACTGACCAATGGCTTCACGGACATCTGAATCGGTGATAACAACTTCTCGAGGTAGGCCAGTGATGAGATCTCTACCACGGATGGTTGTCTCGAGTGGCTCACCGGGTACGACGGCTCCGACCGCAATCTTGATGTATTCGGCTGTCGTCTCGCCAATAAGGATTTTGAACTCATTTCGAATGTAAGAAATAATATCATTGTTCAATTTGTCACCTGCAATTTTGAGACTTTTTGACTGGACGATGCCACCGAGAGAAATGACAGCAATATCTGCGGTACCACCACCAATATCCATAACCATACTACCGATGGGTTCGAATATGGGTAGTCTAATACCAACTGCTCCAGCTATCGGCTGCTCGACGACATAGACCTCTCTTGCTCCAGCGTTCTTGGTTGCATCACGGACTGCCCTAACTTCGACGTTTGTCACTCCTGAAGGTACACCGACGACGACTCGTGGACCGAGGAGCTTTTTTGGCATGTACTCCCCCGCCTGCTTGAGCAAGTAAGCGATCATCTCTTCGGTAACCTCGAAATCTGAAATGACACCGTCGACGAGTGGTCGAACGGCTTTTATGTGAGCAGGAGTTCTACCCAACATGTCCTTTGCCGCTTTGCCGACTGCTACTACTTGACCAGTTTTTTCATTTACAGCAACAACTGATGGTTCGGAGACTACAATACCCTTACCTTCGACATATACAAGAGTATTTGCGGTACCTAGATCGATACCAACATTGTTGGAGAGTTTATTCAAAATTTTTTCTTTGGTCTCCTTGAAATTCATATAAGTGAACATTATCATAAAGGCAAAAAAAGAGGAACATGTAAGTCAAAAGCACAAACATTACTTTCTTCGAGGCCGCCCAAATTCTGCAGTATTTGGGCTTAATCCTCAGAATTCTTTGCTAAGAATTCTTGCGGAGCCTCTCAGAAAATAATGTTTGTGCTTTTGACTACTTGATTCCTGGCAGTTTACGGTGTATAAATCCATCGGGAAAGATAAAAACCATGACAACAACCGAAAACCCTCATGTGTGGTTCTGCAGGGAGTGCAAAAAGAAGGGTTCCATGTTCTCAAATGATGCAGACGACTGGTTGATGGTCAATAAAGAGCATGGTATCTCTTCTCCTACTTGCAGAGGACTAGTTCGCACCGTTCCCGCAACGGAGGCAGAACAAGATCCGGAAATCAGGAATTACAAGGATTGGGCGGACTAGAAGTACCAACACCTCGACTTGACAGGTGGCACTAAATAATTTAGTATTCACACCGATCTAGCTGTTGACCGAACTCCGGTTGAAGTTCTTGGTCGGAAAACACAGCTAGGGGGAGGGCCACGCCCTCGTCGCGGCAAATCAAGTGATTCTGCCCGTCATCAACCAGCCGGCCGAAGGGTAACTCCTGAGGCCGGTTCTTTCATTCATAGAAAAACAGAAGATTTGCACTACACTTAGGTGTAGTACTCAAATATCACTCTTATTACTTCGCGACCGCAACCGCATCTTCAAAGGCGATCGATAGAAGTCTCGAAGCACCATCAGCTCCCATTGTCACACCATATATGATACCGGCACGAGACATGGTTTCGCGGTTGTGAGTGATGAGGATGAGTTGAGAGCGCTTGGAAAGATTTTCGATCATATCGCTGTACTTCTTGGAATTGGCTTCATCGAGAGCGGCGTCGGTTTCATCCAAAATAATAAATGGTGGTGGATTGACTTGAGAAATTGCAAACAACAGAGCAATCGAGGTTAGGGCGCGTTCGCCACCCGAGAGCATCATGAGACCTTTTACTCTTTTTTTTGGTAATGAGACATTGACATCGAGACCTTCTAGACTATTTTTATCATTTTCATTTTCCAACCTAGAAGTAACATCGCCATCTTCATCACCTTCAGACCCGCCGAGCAAATTATTCAAATCATCAATATCAGAGCTTTTTTTCTTTTTTACTTCTTTGACGATATCGAGAGAAGCACTACCCCCACCGAACATGAGAGTAAAATAATTGTTAAATTCACTATTGATCTTTTGAATACCATTTTTGAATTCAAAATCAATTTTAACATCGAGGTCGCGAATAAGGTTATGCAATTCATCTTTTGCCTTTGATAGATCCTCGAGCTCTTTTTGCAAGAAAATATCTCGCTGTTCTGTTTCATTACACTCCTTCATAACCTCCCCACCACCACCGGCTCCATAATCCTCCATGCGGATCTTGTTTCGCTCAATTTTCTTTTTTCTTTCTTCTTGGGCACTTCTGGAGTTTTCACCAGACAACGTTAGCTCGACACCTGAAATATTTTTCGTGTCACCATGTCCATTCTCTGTCACCATACTTTGCAACAAATCCTTGTAGTCAGTTGCTTCCCTGCCAACCATTATGCCGGCTTGTCCCAATTCTTGTTTGAATGATGCCTCAGCACGAGTCACAACCTCAAGTCTACTATTCAAAAAAGCCAAAATATTCCTGATTTCATTTTGTCTAGCTATTATTTTGAAAATATTCTTTTCGGCTTCACGGTCTGTATCCTTCTCTTTTTCTATTGTCTCGCGAAGTTGATTGTACTCGAGAGTCAGGTCTCTTTCTCGGTTCTTTACAGCTTCTATCTTACCTTCGACTTCATGCTTTTCACCATTCAACTTTTCTATTTCAGCAGTGGACTCACCGATGAGAGCTGAGTCAGTCTTGGCACGATGTCCAGCAACAAATGAACGTAACAAGTTTATAATTTCACGGAAAAGTTGCCCCGCATCCGAAAGCGAATTTAATGATTCTATTTTTGAAATGACATCTTCGACATCGCGAAGATATACAGTCTGAAAAGCTTCCTGTTTTTGACGAATTTGTTCTTTCTCAATTGTTCTTTTGTTTGCATTGATCTCTCCGTCGATACGGCCCAAATCACGGACCAATCCGTCTCGCTCTACACGGATATCTTTGAGTCGCTCTTCCAATGCAACCACTTGCACCGTTTTTTTGTCAGCCGATTTTGATTGAGTAATTATTTTTTTGGCCAGAGTCAATTCATTCTCAAGTTTTTGCAATTCGGCTTTTGGTTCTTTGAGTTCAGCATCGATCTTGGCTTTTTCATTTTTTATATAAATTTCTTCGATAGCAAAATATTCACGGTACATAGTGATGAGTTCCTTGCGGAGCTCTTCTGCCTTTTCGAGTTTTTCTACCTGCTTTTTGAGGAACTTGAGATGAGGAGCTATCTCTCTCCTCAATGATTCGACTTGTTTCATATTCTCTTCGGTCTTTTCGAGTTTGCGAATACTCTCCAACTTTTTCCATTGATAGATTTTGAGACCAAGTGCATCCTCGATCATTTCACGTCTTTCACGAATCGAGGCTCCCAAAATACGATCAGCTTCACCCTGAGAAATGATGTGATGCCCCGTTGCACCGATATGTGCAGATGCGAGAAGTTCGACAATATCCTTGAGACGAACTTGGCTACCATTCAATAAATATTCGTTGACACCGTCACGGTTGACGACGCGTTCGATACTGACATCTTCAAAGTCGATCGATGGGAAAAGTCTACGAGTATTGTCGAAAGTTAGCTTTACGCTAGCGCGGTTTGCTCTTGCGATAGAAATAGAGTCACCACCACCATTCCAGATCATATCCTCACCTTTTTTGCCTCGAAGAGATTTGATCGATTGCTCACCCAAGACAAAACGAAAAGCCTCAGCAATGTTTGATTTGCCGGAGCCGTTTGGACCAACGATACCTGTGATGGTCGAAGTGAAATTGAGGCTTGCCTTTTTTGCAAATGACTTGAAGCCAGAAAGTTCGAGTGATTTTAGGTACATGTAAATGCGCATACAGAGGTGTCACCTCTGTAATATATATTGTATCGCGTTTGGCGGAAGTTCGCATCTGCGAGGCGAGGCCTCGCCTCGAGAAAAAGCAAAGCCGAGGAAAACCCCGGCTTGAAATTTGCGCTTTTGCATGTCAGTATCCCTGACATGTCTGCATGTGTTCGTCGACACACTCGACACGGATCCTCCTACCACACTTGTTGCAAACTTCGCAACAAGAAGTGGCATGAGCAACCGATTCGCTTTCATTCGGGTCATGACACCTACAATTGCAGGTATCATTGCCGAGATGATGCCAACTCGGCTGAGGACCACTGCTACCATGAATAGCCAGCAAAACACCGACATAATTTGTGTTCATATTCCACAACATCTTACAACTTTCTTAAAATATAGTCAAACAGATGTCTGACATATGCACAGAGGTGTCACCTCTGTTTCTCTGCCCTACCACCCTTTGATAGCTAGCGCCTTCTCTGCCGCCTGTTGTTCAGCTTCTTGTTTGGAAGGACCTACACCCGTTGCAATCTGCACATCATTCAAAAAAACTCCAAGTGTGAACTTTTTATCATGATCTGGTCCGACTTCCTTGAGCGTCTTGTACGATGGTGTGATACCAGTCTTCTCTTGAGATTTTTCTTGGAAACGACTCTTGGCATCAATCCAAGTTTTATTGGCAACGATCTCTTCGATATCAATAACATTCAATATATGTTCTGAAATAAAATTAGCGGCAATATTGTAACCTTGATCCAGATAGATTGCACCAATGATCGCTTCAACGGTATTTGCAAGAATGATGGAACGAGCACGACCAGTGTCCTTAGTCTCACCTTTTGAAAGGAGAATGTAGTCGTTGAGACCAATATGCTCGGCAACCTTTGTGAGGCTAACGGTGTTCACGATAGCAGAACGGTATGCTGTAAGCGCACCCTCAGCCTTCTGAGGATATT
The DNA here is from genome assembly GCA_964576745.1 of uncultured Candidatus Saccharibacteria bacterium. GTDB lineage: Bacteria > Patescibacteriota > Minisyncoccia > Phycocordibacterales > PALSA-1337 > C7867-002. The sequence goes on from CAZNUY010000003.1 coordinate 52,402, forward strand.
TTCTAAACAAAAAACTAGTGACTACCAATTCCAAAACAGCATCTCCTAGAAATTCGAGACGCTCGTTGTGTTCCATGCCTTTGGTGCGATTTTCATTGAGATACGAACGGTGAGTACAAGCTATCTCCAGAAGTCCGACATCTGCAAAAGTTACACCGATATGCTTTGCAAGTTTTTCAAAATCTTTCTTCATGTTATTTATTCAAATTATTTCCGTCGGGAGTATTTAATATATAACTTAATTATTTACTATCAAACTTATTTTCTGTAAGTATCTTTATAGACTGAGTGACTATCGGCAAAATATCATTATAAAAATTAAGTTCTAGAATGTCAGCCAACTTGAACCATTTTGCATCATCAAGTCCGGGTTTATCTGCTAATTTGAGATCTGTAAATTTTGATTCGGCAAGATAATAATGAACTTGCTTTCGGATTTTACCTTTTTCTGGATCATTGGCAATATACTCATTCGATCCGAGGTCGGCGATAATTTTGACATCAAGACCAACTTCTTCTTTGACTTTGGACACCGTACCTTCTTTGGGATCCACACCCTCCAATATTTTGCCTTTTGATAATGTCCAGTGGCCAAAGACGTCGTGAACGAACGCCAAATAAATCTCTGATCCATCTCTAGCACAAATAACTGCCCCACCCAAATGTTGGATAGGCATACTTTCATAAGGAATATCAGCTATCTTTGGTTTGACTGGTGAGACTGCATCTTTGTCTGGTTCACCGAGCTCTTTGTAGACAGCGCCCATGACGCCGTTTATGAAGCGTCCGGATGTCTCACCCCCAAATGTCTTGCCGAGTTCTATCGCTTCATTGATTGCAACTTTTGCTGGCACATCCTTGCGGTCAGAAAAAAGTAATTCGTACAAACCAATACGAAGAACATTGCGATCGATAGGAGAAATTTTGTCCAATGGCCAATCTGGTGCGGCTTTCTCAATAATATGATTGAGATCTTCCCTTTTTGCCAAAATACCCTTTGTTAGGTTTTCTATAAATGAAACGTCTGACATCCCAGGAGCGAACTCAAGAGAATTCCTCTTTATGATACTTGAAATATCGATATCCTTTTGACCATTAAAATCCCACTCGAAGAGTGTTTGGAGAACTACTGAACGAGATAGGTGACGATTTGCCATATTATTTAAAGAACAATTTCATTATCATTATTTATCTTTTTCAAACTTACTTCGATCGGTGATCTCTAGGCCTTTGCTTTGATTTTCTTTGGGGCCATATCGATGACCTTTCTTCCTTTATAAGAACCGCAATTCATACAAATACGGTGACTCTGGTGCAAAGCGTTGCAATTTTTGCACTTAGAAAAATGAACGACCGTAAGAGCGTGATGTGATCGTCTATTATTGCGATGTGAGCGCGTTGCGCGCATTCGGTTTACCATGACACTAATATTACATATTTTTATTTTTTGTGCAACTTCTACAAAACTCTCGAAATGTAACAATCCCCCGCGAGGTCTTAGTACCCGATTTAAGATCGTTCGTATTTCTGAAGCATTGATAGAAGATAAAAAATCTGTTACAGTCTTATCCGTAAGTATTACCGCCCATAGCTCAGTCTGGTAGAGCACTCGCCTCTTAAGCGATTGGTCGTTGGT
>CAZNUY010000004.1:0-46955 GCA_964576745.1 uncultured Candidatus Saccharibacteria bacterium
TTCTTGCATATTATTTAGAAAGCATTAAGGAACCGAACATCTATTTTAATTTCCTGTCCATCGCTCATACGAATGGTCCAGATCTGTTTTCCTTTCTCTTCAGTTTTACTAATAACTTCTCCTTGTCGCCCTTCAACATTTTGAGTCCAATGTAGATATTCAAGTTCTTTATCTACGATCTGTCCATCCTTCTCGATGATAATCTTGATTGTCTGATTGTATTCAACGCGACCATTCCGAAAACCGACTTCATCTCGCACACTAGCCCATGCAAGTATTGGGCACCCTTCCCAGAAAGATACTCGTGCAGTTCGGATCAACTCTGTTTGGTTTGCAGATTCATATCGAGCAAGTCTTCCTTTGTCAGCGACCTCAAGAAGTTTCTTAATCTCCTCATCTTTCTTTTTATCAGACTCCTTCAAACTCTCGATTGTAGATAAAATATTTCGAAGGGTTTCTGCCGGCAAAGAAACAGTTTCTTCCTTTTCTTTATTTCTCACTTTTTCTTTTGTAGGTTCAGCCCCCTGCGGTGCAGTAGGATCTATCTTTGGATCTTGATTATTGTTTTTTGTTTCTGTCATTTTTTTAATTAATTAGGAATAAGACCTGCGGCTCTCTTCTGGTCCATAATTGCTTCAAATTTCTTATAATTTTCTCGATCTTTATCTGTGATACCAAGGACTGCTCCAATTGCTTTTTGGTTTGGAGTAAGTTCTTTTGTTGCACCAGCTCCAGCATAACCACCTAGACCACGATCTCCGCCACTTGTTTTTCCATCAAGAAAACCTGGTGTAGGTTTATTTCCTGTGGCAAGTTGATATGCAACAGTCATACGCTCCTCAATATCTTTCTTCGTAACAGCTGATGAACGATAGTTGTCGAAATGATATTCGATCTTCTTTTTAAGATCTTCGTTACCATTTGATAGTTTGTTCAACCAATCAGTCTTAGCGTCACCAATATATTCTTTTCGGAACTGCTCCAATTTAACTTCAAGCCCTTTAACTGCACTTTCAGCATTTTTCTTAGCCTCATCTCGCTCCTGTCTCAAGCGAATAATTTGAGGATTTTTTTCATCACCTCCAGCATCAAGCGCTTCCTGGAGTTTCTTTTCTGTTTCAGTAAGAATATTTTTTAGCTTTTCAACTTCTTCTCCTTTATCAGGATTCTGAGCTTTATATTCTTCAAGAGCTTTTCCTTTTGCTTCTTCGGCAGCAGCTTTTGTGCGCTCTTCTACTTCGGCGCTTGTGTATACTTCTATTTCTTCACCATTTTCATTCTTTATCTTCATTTTGTTTATTATTTTTTTCTATCTCTTCCGACTGAAAAGAGATTTGCTTATTAATCATTGATTGGCCCCACAACATTAATTCTCTTAATGTGTAAACACTTCCTTTTACCGCTTGGTCAAACTCTCGATCATTAGTAGATGGCTCGAGTAATTGAAGAGCATTTGAAATCATATGCTTCAACTTTGGCTCCAATATCTCCTTATACAACCCAGCGACTTGAGCCACATAAAGCTTATACTTTTCGGTATCTTGAGGAGACGGATCTTTTGAAAACACATCAACAAATAACTTTTCTTTTTTCAATTTACTCAATTCACTTTCAAGAACATCTATTTTGTCTCGGAGTTTCTTATTTTCAGAAAGATAGTTTGCTGAACTCAGCAAAATATCATCTTCGTGAACAATTTTATAACCAAACAATTTTATATTTTTGCGACTTAACATTTTTTTATTATTACGCGTCTACTCCAGCAAGACCTCCCGGCATCATTGGAGTACTTTGATTTGGTCGACTATTAGGCTGAGTCGGTGAAATAACGTCACCCGGTGCTCCCGCAGGTGCACCCATCGCAGAATTATTTTGCGATGCAAATAATTTTCCGCGTGACTTGCCCCAAATACGCGCGAACTCTTCTTCAAGGCCATCCTTGTTCGGAACTGATCCAAACTGCATGAGGGTAAGCATGTCACCCAACATCTCTTTAAAGACAGCCTTAAAGAATGGAGAAGATTCCTTTTCACGAGAGTTTACAACGATATACCAAATAAGTGGTGCAGCTTTTAGTTCTACTGGATTGATGAATAGTTTTCGAATTGGAATACCTCTAGCTTTTTCTTCCATTCGTTCATATCTTCGGATCACTTCTGAATCTGGCAACTCGTCCTCAGTAAGAATAATAGATCGTTCCCCAGCACCCTCTCCTTCAATTGGCGCATTAATTCGAGTCACCTTTCGGTATGTATTGATAAGTTTTCGAGCTCCCTCAATTTCTCGGACCTGATCTCCGATTGGTTCAAACCAATTTTGCAAGATGTTATAAAGTCTCAAGTATCCGAGTTTCTTTTCAAGAAGGGCGCACGCAACAACTGTTAGACCGAGAGTAAGTCTTGCTTGCTGTTGTAGTGTATTTATTTCTGTAGCTGTAGTACCAGACTTTCCTTGCTGTCCAGTAAACTGATCTGAGACAGTAGACTTATCAACCATATCCTGAAATTTCTGAACAACGGCAGCTTCTCCTGCGGTGACCCCCTGAGTTTCATTATTCCCGATTGCAACAAGCGCTCCAGGTTCAATACCCATAGAGATTCTTCCTGGTGACAAGACCTTTCGATCAATGACACGTCCTGATGTATTGATGTATGCAGGGGTAAAACTCTTTCGTGTTTTGAGTACGAATAGTTTAAGCATCTCATCAATAAGTTTTGACAACTCTTTGATAGCTCCAGCAGAAACGAATGCTGATCCGTATGCAAATTTATCATTGATGATTCGGAATACTTGTTTTGCGATATTGTAACGACCCATTGGTGTAACCGCAGAAAGAGGGAATCCGATAGGAAGCATGAGCACTCCGTTTATAATTATTTGGAATTCGTCGTTTGGCTGATCTTGGTACAAAATTATTTCAACTTGATTTGCCTGAAGCTCCATCAAACGCCACTTGTTATCGTATATTGTTCGTCCACCTCCAGTTGTTCCAGAGTCTTCTACCGGTGTAAATGCTCCCGGCTTTACATATTTAAAGTTCTCAAAATTACCGTATTTAGCCTTCGCTGCTTCGTAATTGTCTCTTACGACAACGAATACGAACGGCTGATTGTCCATATAAAACTGCGTAATATCTCCCAAAAAGACATTAGGGCCATGAAGGAGTGTCCTTGAAGGCCCCTCAAAGACAAGCTCCAGCTGCTTTGAATAAAAATCTGCATCCTGCTTGAACTTACCATCAAACTCAACTTTCAATCTCTTCTTCGTTTCAAATTTTCTAACCCACTCTTCTTGCACGAATACAGTTCCTTGCTTTAGCAATTCTCTCTGTCGACTCAATTTCTTTTCTTCATCCCCAGCTCCATCAGCAAGATCTCTGATTTCAGTGTCGTGAATAATATCCTGAATAGCAACACCAAGTTCGGCATACTGATTATTATCTTTATCAAATGCGTATACTTCAGTCGATAGATTTAGGTTGTTGATATGCGACAAAAGCGAATCCAATTTCTGCTCAACAGTACCAGCGGAGACTGTTACGTCGTCATCATTTTTCTTTTCATCGAGAATAGTGTTTGCAATCTTTTCATTCTCATCGTAAACCTGATAGTATGTTTTGTTTTTGAATTCAGGATATTTCTGATCTTTCTGAACCTTTGCATTTTGAAGTCGTCCTTGGAGAAAATCCAAATACTGTTTATCCTCCGCTGAATATATCTGCTGGAGTTCTCCCGCATCAGAGACACGATTCTCATTGATGGGGTTATTATCTACCTTTGTGCCTTTGGTTGATTTTGCCATTTATGTTGTCCTTTAATTGTAGCATTATTTTTCGCATGTCAAGCTGTGTATAACTAGGAGAAAAATGCCTGGTCCGCATATCGGACACTTTCACCCTCCAAAAGAGGAACGGTATCTCTCCACAATTCTCCGAGCAGTCTTACGGGATCAGCGAAGTGTGAGTTATCATCATGTCTAGGTTTGTCTCTAAAAACACCGAGCTTGTCATCGAACTCTTTTCGGTAGTTAAATAGCGCCTCATGCAATCGCTGACATCGATTCTCATCAAACTCAAATCTTGGGAATAATTGTCTGACTCTTTCGATTCCATCTTGTATAGATATTTTTGCTCCGACTTTAATATTTCGGAGTCCAAGGTCCCACAACATCTGCTTTCGACTGATTCCCGTTCCAAGGTCTTTAACCTCAATATCGTGAGGAAGATGATGTGTTCCAAAACGATATCCAAGATTCTCTTTCTTTTCCTTGAGCCAGTCATAGTAATGGGCAAGTCCATGTCCGTGGTTCCAGTACATATCCACAAATCGAATACGCCCATTGATTGTCTGGGTGAGTAGAATCACAGTGAAATCGTTCATCCCTAAGTCCCAAAATGTATCGATGAGTTTATTTGGATCCACAGCAATCGGTTTGATTCGGTTATCCAAATATACCTTTTGCATCTCTCGAGCGTAGTATGACCCCTCAACGCTTGTCTGGAAGCATTCCTCAAGGGTAGAAGGGAACTCTGAGAACATCTTGTCCTTCATCTTCTCCTTCTTCTTCACATACCAATTCATCTGTTCCTGATCAAGGACAATGTTGTATTTTTCTTTAAGCAACTTGAAATAGTCTTGCATCTCTTTTGAGATAACCACGTTCCCCGTAAGACGGTATTCTTTCTCGATAAACCACGGAAAGAAAAATATTTTGAAGTCATCCTTCGTAAGTGGCTTTCCTTCTTTGCGCATGCGCTCTGCATCCATACAGAATTCATAGAAATATCCCTCTTTACCAGCAGCGGTCGACTCAATCGAAATAACATTTCCTGAGTGCACTGAGTTCATCGCTCCTGTAACGATTTCCTCCGCTTTCTCCGGACTCTTCTGACAGATATATCCAAACTCCGATATGTGAAGATATTGAATTGTTCCCGATCGAGTTGTCATCGAAACGAATATACTTCCCCCATTAGGGAAAATAAGTTCATGCGCAGAGTTTGTATCCGGCTCCCCAATATATTTCTTCAACCACGGATGCATATTGTTCCATGCAAATTTTATTTTGTTATTGAAAATCTTCTTCATGTCCTCCTGTCGGTGCGCGATAATACCCGCTGTTTTGTTTTCCGAAAAAAGAATCGCATCGAAATATAGAATTGCAAAGTACGTCGTCATTCCCAACTGACGTGCTTTCGGCACAATCATCTGATACCAGAAATTATCATGCAAATGTTTCTGCGCATATCTCTCCTCCGGCTTGAATAACACTTTATCCCCATTTACATCCTTGATGTAATACAAATTGTTTAATCTCCACCAGCGATCTCCGAGGTTCGCTACAATTTCCTCCACGGTAAGGTCCCCCGTGTAAATGTCCTCTATTTCGTTTTCTATTGGTTGTTCATTCATTTTTTTATTGTCCTAGCTGATGAGATCGCCCCAGTATGTCATCCACACGCTCCACAAGGCCCGTAGTGCTGTTTTCCTTCACTACAATGGACTTACCCCCATCAAGAGACACCAACGGCTTCACATCACCGTTCTTCCTGATGAACCGGATCGCCTCAAATATCATATCGGCACCATCTCCTGTATTCTTCTTTTTCTCACCAAACTCCTCTGGGAACTTTCTCTCCAACAACCACATAGCAAGTTTTTCATCTCCTCCTCGAGCTTTCTGGTTTACGACATGGATCATGTCTTTTTTATATTCTAGTTCTTTCATGTCGATAATCTTTTTTATCAATGGTTCAAGTTTCATTGATTCCAAAAATTTCTTATGATCTACATCCACCAGAAAACAAGCCTCTTTAAGTGGCAGTCCTTCTTTTCCGACATAGTATGCAATCTTTTTTATGATACGAATTGTCGTTGGAGATAATTTTTGATTTGCTTCTTCCTCGACAGAGGCCGCAGAAAGTTCGAGTTTTTCAGACTCAAGTTCATTTTCAGTTGGAGATGGTGGTGGTGGAACCTTTACTTTTTTAGTCATGCATATATTTTACACCACAAAATAAAAAAACATCAATGTGGGTAACTTTGAAAATTAAAAAAAATTAAATCTAATAGGTATAGGAAAAGGGGTGGGGGTCAAATTCCGGGGGGAGGGGGTGTTCCATGGTCAGAGACAAAATTATATGAATTACCAGGATTAGGATTTACCAAATGAATTAGAAACAGGATTTACCCGAGCCGTAGGCGAGGGGTCATTTGGAAACGACTCATCCATAAAGCAACGTACCCAACTTAAAATAAAAAGGCGTACGGGGTCAAAGTCGGGGGGTGGGGGTCGAGTTTTGGTATTGATCTACAAATATGTCGCTTTTTGTAGAGAAAGGCCTGAAAAACTATAGCACCACGCAAATAAGCCATAAAATCGATGTCGTACAATCTATATTGTGCGACGTACTTTTCGTGGCTCTGTTGACAGGTGATACGACACCATAAAGGCAAGTCTGTCAAACTTTTCTTTTTTTCGATTTTACAACATTACAACACACCAAAAAAGCACAAAATGACCCCCTATCCCCCTACTATGATATATGAAGATATATTTTTTTTTTTTTTTTTTTTTATTTTAAAAAAAGTCCTTTACATTTTTGAGAATGTGTGGTGTAAAAATACACAGGAAAAATAAGGGTAAAAAAACATTTCTTGCAAATCACCACTAGGTATAGAGCCCTCACTCCGTTCGGGCAAAATCCTAATTCTACGGCTCAACCACGTCGAGCCCCCTTGACAGACACATCCCGAAAAATTGTATAATACGCGAAACTGGGGATAAGTACTATTGACCATCTATATACCATCATATATACTATCCATATGTAGATATATATATCTTATAAATAAATATATATACGCTACATGCACATTATTCACTAGTACATATAACCACTTTTGAGGATTTCACCACAAAATGAGCCTCACTTGTCAAGAGCATATGACACAAAAGATGACTAAAAAAACATGGTACGACACTCATTACAACGAGCTCGAACCAAAGACAGCGGAGAGGTTTTTAAAGGTGTTGGATGATGATGAGATTGTAAAATTCACACGAATGTACAACTCATACATATATAAGAAGAAGCAAGCTATTTTAGCAGGCAAGGTGAGTAGAACAGGGTTAGTTGAGACAATTATCAATAAAATTATAATAAAAAGAAAATGATCGAAAAAGCAATTTATAGCATGTTTGCACTTATTATCATCGTCTCTTTAGGCTTTGCAGGGGCTCATGCCCTCGCCCAAAGCGAAGTAATCGAGTGCAACAAGCTCAAGGCACAGGCAGAGACATACAAAGGTTTCTTTGCACCAGAATGGCAAAAAGACATGTGTTTATCACACAACATTTCCCTTGTTGGAAATGTAACCGAATAATAATTTTATGAAAATCTATAAAATCTACGAAAACTGGTACTGTGCATGTGCAAAGATCAAAGGTCGCATCTGTGTTGGTTTTGGTGTGAGCCATTATAAGGCTATTGAGGACGCTCTAAAATCATAAGTTTTTGAAACTCATTCAATAAAAAATCCCCTCGGTGTGAAAGGGGATTTTTTATTAAGACAATCTATGAAAAAAGAAAACAGATGAGGTGCCCTGTAAGGGCTTTCATACTATAGCATATAAATTTTATAAAGCAAAAGGAGCCGAAGCTCCTATGTTACTTTGAATTTTCGTCGAGCAATAAGCTCGTAATCAGGATCGATCCATCTTTCAGATAGAACCTGTGCAATCGCCTCTAACGACAGATTAAAAAACAATCCATGAAATACCACATGAGAGCGGACCGGGACGATGGAGATGTTCTCTTCAACGTCTTCTCCCCCTCTACTTGTTGGCTTGCGGTGATGGAGATCGTGTTGAACTCCTGTATCACGCGTGATCTGCCGAGCCTTAGCACGCAAGTGCCGAAGCTTCTCACGTCGTTCTCGTTTCATCAGTCCATGAATGGATTTTGATGTGCCAAGACGAGCGGGAATCCCTCGAGGAGGAGGATATCCTCCTCATAGAGATCAGCGCATAACTCATCACAGAACTCTCCGTAGTCGTTCTGATAGAATCCGGCGAGTGGACACCGACAGTGTTTACATTTCATTGCAGTGGGTATTTACGGATTTGGTAGTGGATTTGAGTGCAGTAGTAACTACACCGCCAACCTCTTTTTCCAAGTACTCCTTGGAGCAAGATGTACTGCTTTCCGCACGCACGACAAATGTCGTTGTACATAATCAGATCTCGATTTGCGATCCAAAAGCGATCGCGACGATTATAAAAATGGTGATGAACATACCTCCTTAATCATACACCAAAAATGAAAAATCCCCGCAAGGGGATAAATCAACCATGTACTTCATGATATGCCTCCATGAATGCTTCGTGGTCATAATCAGGTATGTTAATTACTCCTGATATATCTATAATTAATTCTCTTTGTTCGGCGGTAAGTTTGAAGAATAATTCGTCGCCTATATTCTCTTGTAATTGTTTTAGTTTATCTGGCATCAAAATAAAGCAGTCAAAGTGGGGTTAATAATTACGCTGTTGCTATCTCGATTTCTATTTCTTGTGTATATCCTTCATCCTCTAATTTATAATACTTATCATAATCTATTTTAGGGTGTCTATAAATAACAAAGGTATTTTCGTCGAGTTTTCCATCTTTTTCTATTTCCTCTACTGATTTTTGTAAGTGATGAACGCACAATTCTAATTGTCGGAGAAAAGACTTTATATCTTGACCTGTTGTCTTGTCGGGCTTCGGCAAACTAACTTTTATATCCATTGGGCTTTTTAATTAGTGCTTATCCTTTAACTGCTTTATTTTGTTGTCAATTTACTACCAGTATATCATTTAATTAACTCACTGGGATGGTGGGGAAACGAATTGCCTATAAACAGCCACATGGGGTTCTTACGTTTTTATAGTAAAGTCACGTTTCATAATGCTTCGAAGTCGACGGTTATTTGGGATAATTGGCCGCCGCAGCATTTTAAATCCCTTATCAGTTACTACCTTCTGTAACCACCCACCATCTCAATGAAATATTATCTTCTCAACGATATACTCGCCATTCCAAGGATATTTACTTTCCGCACGCCAAACTCCACATCTGCACTGCCACGGAGTTACATACGAATTATTACCAGTAAGAATTTCGCCACACTTCGGGCAGTGTTCTTTTGGGATCTTTACTTGTTTGTATACTGGTTTCATATTATTTTGAGCGATGTAATTCGCCCTTATCCCAGAACCTTTGACTATAGATTTCTGTGTGTACACACATGCCGACTTTACGGCGCCTATACGTATGATTCGGGGATAGGGATAAACTAATTCGCCCTAATGGTTAAGCGATTATGGGACTAGAGACTTGTTCAGGGTCTATTGGCGCGGCCTCAGATAACCGAGACTTCCAACTCCCACAATACACTTAACCGTTAAGGGGAACTACTTGTAATGGACTGATGGGGAAGCGATTGAAAGGTTGTGGCCATATGTACCAGCCTTACCCGCCGACTCAGATCTCTCGACCTGTGTCCTTTTGTCCGATTGTTCCCCCATCAATCCACTACTCAAAATAATATAGCATAGAAATCAAAAATATTTATCCACAACAAAATGTTGCAAGTAGTATTCCATGTGATATAGTTTAGTTACAAAGAAACTACACGAAATGAACAAGTTAATTAAATTCAATGATCGGTTAATAGAGATGGTAGAGGAGCTCAAATTAGAGAAGGGGTATCCTTCTTTTTCTGCCGTTGTTGTAGCCTCAATTATTGACCTTCACACAAAGACATTTCCAAGCTATGCTCGTTCACCAAAGAAAAATGAGACACCTGAAGAGCAAGTAAATCGTCTTGAGGAAGGTAAGAAAGCTCGAATCAATCAGCTCCGCAAAGCTCAACTGGAAATCGCAGAGAAGCTTGGCGGTACTGTGTCTACTGAAACTGGGGGAAACGAAGTGTGTACCTACTACACATATACTGGTAAGAAACGATACCAAAACAAAGTCTCCCTTTCTCAACTTTCTCCGGATCTGTTGAATACGCAATATTCACCAAGCCGAGAAGTGGTCGAGAAGTTGCAGAAAGAAGGCAAAACAGAAAATTATTAATATATGTATAGTATATTTCGAAATTCAATTTCAAAGGAAGCATTAAAGCTTCTAAAGAAACGCGCGCGTGAGTTACAGCAGAATCACGATGAGAATGTGTATCATCTTATTCAAAAAGCGAAAGCTGATAAAGAAAAGATTGATCGCAAGTTACAGAAGGATATCAAACTTTCATTTGATACATCTGTGAATAGTATTATTAGCAAAATTATATAAACTAAATTAATTATGTCAGCGCAGGAGCAAGAGTTGTTTGATATTACTAAAAATTGTATTCGGTGTGGAGACGAATTTATTTTCACTGTAAATGATCAGCTTTTTTACAAGGAAAAAGGATATGTTGATCCAAGAAATTGTCGCCCATGTCGAATGAAGATAAAGGCCGAAAAGGAAGCTAGGGAACAGAAGTAATCTTTAAATTTTATGGAATTACCACTAGTAATGCTGGGACTCTCCGTAATAATGGCATTCTTCACGGGATCGTTATTCGGAATGGTGCTTGTGTTATGGGCAGAGCGACATCGTAAGAGCAAATAATTATCCACAACAATTTGTTGCAGATAGATATGTGAGTGATATACTAATAGAGTCCTGTTATAATGATAGGACACGAGCTAGATGAGTGCTTCACGGCCTCTCTAGCTTACGGCCAAAGAGTAGTGCGTATGTTTGGTTCGTAAAACCTCCCAAACATATCCGGGTGCAATTCCTGGGTTGGCCTCCAAGATAGACCTATATCGATTGAGTTCTGGACGGGTTGAGTCTTGAATTATGCAAATAAAATTAATGGTGTTAGGGTTTGGTTTGTTTGTTTCAACTAGTTCACCGTTGTTAGGGACTTCTTCACCAGTCGCATCGTCGATTATCAATGAAGAAGCCCATAGCACAACGACTGAGGTAGTGATCGAACGGCCAGTATTGCATCCAGAGCTCTATAAAATTTGTGCCTGTGAGAGTGGAGGTGGAAAGAATGGTGCCCCTAAGCAGTTCAATGCTGACGGGACCGTTTTGAGAGGCAAGGTCGATCCATTAGATACAGGAATGTGCCAAATATCAAAGAGATACTGGCTTGATATGTCAGATAAACTCGGATATGATATAGAAACCGAAACTGGTAATATATTAATGGCAAACTATATCTATTCAAAACATGGAAAAAACCCTTGGAAAGCGTCGTTCGCGTGTTGGGGAAAATAAAAAGAAGTGTATGTGCGGTAAAGAGGTTGGTAAGAAAGGTGTAAAATTTTGTTCTCATAAGTGTTATTGGAAAAGTAAGATTGGAAAAAAGCACAGTTGGGGGGAGAGTATAAGTAGATCATTGAAAGGTGTTAAAAAAAGCAAGGATCATGTAGAGAAAGTAAGGTTAGCTCTTACTGGTAAAAAGCGGCCTTATTTCTCTGGTCATAATCATCCCTTTTGGAAAGGAGATAAAGTCTCTTACGGCACATTACATGACTGGGTATCACACCATAAAGGGAGACCGAGTAAATGTAGTAAGTGTAAAATAACAGAAGGTTTATTCCAATGGTCGAACATATCAGGTCTTTATAAGAGGGATCTCTCTGATTGGAAAAGATTGTGTGTTAAGTGTCATCGAAGAATGGATAAAAACAAAAATCGGGCAGGTCTTGTCTTTAAAAAGAAGGACAACAAATATTATAGAGATAGAGTATCATAAGTCGCATGATACAAAACTAAATACAACCGCGACTATATTTACTTAGTCGTGGTTGTATTTCAAAACAGATGAGAGAAATACTAAATTTTATTTATACATATATAAGCGATGATCCAATAGTTCTGTTGGTTCTCGCGCTTATATCATTTGGGTTAGGAATTGCGAGTGTCGGGCTATTAATAATCAGTGACAAATACTTTAAAGATAAGAAATGAAAAACTTCATAACAATATCTGTCGGGTGTGTACTTATAGGTATGGTAGTTGGCTTTAATATGTCAATTTATAAGAATCTTCATCGTCGGGATAAATTCAAGCCTATCGAAGAGGCGATAAAAGATATCTCTGAGGATACAAAGAAGGGATATGCAAAGATTGGAAATCTGGAAGTTGATGGCGGTATCAAGACCCTCCAAATAAACGGAACGGTGAAAGACGCAATGATGAGTAATGTCATTATCAATGGTGTTCAAATTGATAAGTGTGATCTTACTAAGGTTCCAAACAAATCAACCGCTGAACAGCTTATAAAATACTGTACACAGAAATGAAAAAATTCTATTGCTATTTATTACTAATCGCAGCCGTCATCATTAGCGCTATCAACTTATCGGAGAAAATACTTATTTCCCATAACGATAAGCAGAAAGAACCTGTGTATCATGTGGCCGAAATCGATCCAAAGGTTAAAAAAGAGCGTGAAGAACGTGAGAAAAAACTTATGGAAGATCACTGTGCAGAAAAAGGAGGACTTCTTGCGGTGCAATTCTTTGTAAATAATGTTATATACAATGCAATATGTAATGTTCCAAAAGAGTATACCTCCTACGATGTCTTTATAGACCGTGCAACCGGACAGGCTTCTTCAACAGCAAATGAATATGCAACAGAGGTATATGTTTGCTTGGAGAAGTACAAAAATACCATACTCTCCCCATTACCAGTTAAGTGCTTACAGTATTTCTACAAATAATATGACACTACCAATTAATCCAGAAGATTTAAAAGAATTTAAGTGGAAAAAGCATGTGCAAAACAATCTTGTCATTATCAACATCACAACGTCAATGACTTTTGCAATGTTGTTTACTGCGTTTATAACATTCATCATACTCAAATGAAATATCTACTCATCATACCCATAATAGCTATTCCATCACTGTCACTTGCGTGGAAAGCTCCAGTGCTTGAATCACAATGTCTTGACGGCAAGAACTTAGTAACCGTAACCATCGGCACAGAAGCTAATTACATGGTTGAATTTGCCGACAATCCAGCATTCACTGAAAAGACAGTTATAAACTTCGTCCATGCAGGTAGCCACGCCCAGTATATCCCATTCACAGGAACTATATACGCACGCTTCGCTAGTGACCACAACGCAAAGACAAGTATACAATCAGCAGAATGTGCGCCTGAAAAGAAGAAAGGGAAGAAGGTTAGAAAGCACAAGAGTGGGTATATCCGCCGTCCGTCTGTGTTTGCAAATCCAATCCCGGCGATCCTCCCATTGTTTGATTATCCAGTGCCATTACCAGACGTTAAAGGATAAATATATGTATCGACAAGGAGACTTACTATTCATAAAAACAAGTAAACAACCGAGAGGTACATTAAAGCAAAATTCTTTAGTCGTGCTTGGATCTTCTATTACAGGCCATGATCATGCGATAACCAAAGGCAAGGTATATATAAACGAAGATATCAGGTGGAACAATAGAGCAAACTTTTATTTAGAAATACCAGAAGAAGGTGCTGAGCTGATTCATCCTGAGCACAAAACCATTCCTTTGTCGGGAGGAGTGTATGAAGTTATTAGACAACGAGAAGTAAATGGATATGTTAGAGACTAAACTAAAAGAAAGTGTTGAGAAGTTGATTGAGAATCGTCACAAGATACCAGACGAATTTTGGGTTCGTACTGATGGAAGAATGTATGAGACTATATGGTTTATGGATCGACAAAAACCTAGTATCGAACAAAGTTATGATTTCCATGAAGAACGATTTGGTCTTACCAGAGACGGTAAAATCATATATGGGTTTGACTCAGGATGTTCATGTCCTTCTCCTTGGAGCGCCAGTGACTTTGGGGATGAAAATTACAACATTAAGGAATGGAAAGAGTTTGTGCTAACACCAGAATCATCTTTCGATCCTGACTGGCAGGAAGAATCGTATAAGAATCTACGAGACTATCTATTACTCATTGATGAAAACATCAGCCCCGAAGAAGTTCTTCATATATCTAATGCCGAGATTCGTCGGTACATGATCAAGCGTATTGGGTATGAAAATATTAAAGACAAGGTTGGAGCAGAACTCATTCACAGAGATGGTAAAAACGAACTTCTTAGGTTCTCAAATGGTGAGATGTATGTAAAGGTCGTAGATAATTCCACAGAACGAGAATATCTTCTCTTTGTAAGTGGTACTCACAAAACATGTAAGAGTGCGATAGCTTGGACCTTTGGTCTGACAGAAGGAGAATATAATCCAATAATAGAAACATAAAAAAATGAAAACATATAAAATAAAAGACGTAGAAGTAAGTGAAGAACAAGTGCGCCAACTTATCAAAGATAACCCTGAACTAGTAAAAGAGAGTACTCATAAGAGTAAGTTCTTTGAGCCAACTGCTGAAGAACGTGCCTATTATTTATTTTATGCCGATTTCAGTCATCGTAATGATTGGGGTACTAATTTTGGTAAGGAAATGATTGCCCGTGGTGTATACCGCACTAAAGAAGAAGCAGAGAAAGCCGACCAGAAGCGTATGGCACTAGTTCGTCTATGGAACTGGGCAGGCAAGAATGCACCGTTTACACCTGATTGGAGGGATGACTCTCAAGACAAATACTTTGCTAGATACGACCACGACAGTAATGTTTTATTAACTTATTATGATGGTGATGTACAGTCTCAATTTACCCTTCCTTACTTTGCCTCAGAAGATGATGTAGCTCGCTTTATCAAAGAGTGTGAAGCAGATTTAAGAATTTATTGTCTATAAAATATATGTTCCCAATATTCATACCAATGAGAAGTTCAGAGCCTAGCAGATGTCCAAGCTGCAAGGAGATAGAAAGTAAAAAGGAAGTGTGTAAACACTGTGAGTATGTGTACCCAGAAGATGAGAACCCGATCTTTTTCATTATCATGGGATGGTTCGGGATTGCTGGAGGAATAATATCAATGGTATTTTTTACCAATGATCTCTTTATGGGGTATAAAGTAGGATTCTTCGGATACATGTTATCAGGAGTGATAGGTGCTTTGTTTGGGATGGTTGGATTCTTTGTGCTTTTAGTAATGTTATATCTAATTCTTAAAACGATTGTGACGATCGTAGGTCAAAAATAACTATGGAAAAGATACATGAAATAGTAAGGAGTGTTTTATTGATCGGAATGGCTGGGATAGCTCTCTACGGTATGTACAACTCGAGTGTGTGGCATAGGATAGCGGTAAATAACGCCAATGCCTATTACAGACTTGAAGAAGAACAGAAAAAAGAGAGGCAATTTTATAGTGATGCCGGTATTGGTTACGTTGCATTATCCCCTGGCCATTATCCGATTAAGACAAGTGTTAGTTCCACTACTGGGAAAATGATATTAGGGTTTTCAGAAGAAAATCAAGACCGGACAAAACCATTTATTGCGACTACTTCAGAGATAGCTTTCAAGCTCGGGTGTGATATAGACCTAAAGACAAGAAGAGTACGCAACAGTCTCACTTTAGAGAGAGATAATTATGGCCCTATTTATAATATTAAGTGTGATAAAAAATAACTATGGAAAAACCTAAAATAATACAAATAATGTGTGCGGAAGTATATAGTGTGTATGGCCTCTCTGATGAAGGGAAAGTCTATCTACTACAGAATCGAAATGGTATGGCACTTAGATATCCAGATGAAAATGATATGGGTAACTGCAAATGGATGATACTTTGTGAAGGTATAATAGAACCAAAATAACTATGGAAACACCAATTAAAATAAAACACATCACATGGACGCTTATAGTAGCCTTAGTTGTATTCCTCGGATATAAGTCGATCGTATTTATTGATACCACACTTGATACTTACTATAGGAATATAGCAAAGGTCGAAGAACTAGAGACAAAGCTTTCTATCTGGGAAACCGAGTTTAGTGGGTATTGTACTGATTTTTATACTAAGGAGAAGAATGTAGTAAGAAGACTCAACCCAAAAGAAGCAAAGGATAGAGTTGAAAGAGTATACCGTCAAAGAAAATACGGGCTATACTTTTTAGACTTTACATTTTCATGGGACAAATCAACGTGTGAAGCTAATTAAATAACCATGACAAATAAAACATCAATTATCATCAGTACCGCCGCACTGTTCTCAGTCTTGTTGTTTCTAGGATTTACTACCTATAACAATACTAGAATAAACAGTCTGCGAGCGAACTCTGCTCTATCTCCAAGGAGTATTTGTGGCTTGAACGAATGTGGAGGAGCGTCGGGCAAAGACATTATTAGAATATTTAGAGGAAATGACAAATAAAACATTTAAGGAGGAAGTGATGGATAAGATGAGTATTATGGTTAACGATATTGAGTTTGATGCCCCGCTATCTGTTACAGACTATGCAAAGCTCGGACGTTTCATTGAATCCTCTCTCGACCTCTACAAACAGAAGATACTAGAAGCGTTTCCAGAAATTCCCAGAGACGCTGAAAAGTGGAGTTACACACACGGAGTAGCGGATACCTTAGTTCAATTTAAACAAATAATAGAAAACATATGACCGAAGGAATCACAAACATCACCATAGACGTAAAGGATATACCAAAGAATGCAAAGTACATCGGGTATGACAATTCGGCGGATCCGACTGTGGGTATCATATTTATTTTAGCTGTTATAATAGTATGTATCTTCCTAGGGTTTTTAGTAAAGAGGTTAATTAATTCTATAAAAAAATGAAAACAACAATCATAACAATCGTAGCGTTATTAGTCGGTGTGGTCGGTGGAATCTTTGCTTATCCTTTTGCACAAAATAGAGGATGGGTTGTGAATAAAATAGCAAAGAATAATTACGACGCGTATTATAAGCTAGATGAATACTACAAGAATAGAGAAAGAGACTTGAACAAATACTTTTTGAGTGCCGGTGTAGAGGCTTTGGGACAAATTACTCCAAGAGACATTACCAAACTAGATAGTGCAACAACCTCGCAGATTGTATTTTCTAAGGGTTGTGACTTGAAAAAGACTCAACCAAAACCTGACGAAAAAAGTCTAATCGGCCTTGGAAATACTTACCAAATTACTTGTAAATAAGATATGAAGATCTTTAGAAAAAAAGGATACTGGAGTGGGGTAAATGAAGAGGATCTACACCTCATCGAAGAGAGAGAGTGGACCGGTGGAGGCAATCACATGCTTACCATGATGACTATCTTTACTTTCTGTAAACGAAAAACCCCCCTTTCAAAAGGAGATCTGTACGATGATTATGATAAGAAGAAGCACAGAAAGAGGCTTTGTGCTGAGTGTGTAAACGCACTAAAGCAAGCCATAGCCCTACGGAAACCAAAGGCTTAGACCAACTTACATGCAGTACCGATTTCTTTTGCTCTATCTTCTGTTAAAGATTGCCTTCCTGATCTTTGTTTTTCGGTGAGCCACATATCGATATCGATCATAAAGAATTCCTTCTGACCCCGCTCCTTCGAACGAAACATGACGACGACGAAGGCAGGTTGCATAACAAACATGAAGCAGTCGAATGGATTCTGATTACCAAGATCAGGTATTTTAAATGTGAAATTGCCATGCTTTACTGCGTAGAGTGCAGTCTCTTGATGCTCTTGAACAGAAGAAAACGGTAGGCTTGTGCCCTGCGTTACCTTTAGTTCGAAAGCACCATTCTTATAATAGAGAGATTTGAGCCAACGATTAAAATGGATCTGGAATTCCTTTTCCGGATATGTCCTCGAGAGCGGTACTTTCCTTGATTGAGTCAGCATATATCGATAGTGAAAAATCACGCTTTTTCATTATAGCATTGTATACAGCCTGATCTATACCGTTTGTCAACAGGTGTAAGTACACGTTCTTCTTCAATTTATTGAGACGTAATATGCGCCCGAGCATTTGCTTATAGTTTACATACGAGAAATCCATTGAGGCAAATACCATAAGAGGAAAAGATGGGAGTTCGTACCCTTCTGAGCAGGCTGCTTGAATGAGGAGAATACACTCGGGGAGTGACTCTGCAAGCTGAACGACCTCATCACGATTCTTTACATCTCCTCTGATAATGTAAACAAAGTCGTGAATTTCTTTACATTGCTTATACAGAGCGTCGATCTGTAGGTTATACCGGCAGACCACAATAATCTTTTTATTCTCTCGACAGAGTTCGAGAATGCGTTCAGTTTTGTTTGAATCAATATCAAGGAGAGCATCTCGGTAGCCGTCGCTTACAAGTACGCCGTTTTCGATCTCGTGGTGTTGCGTATATCTGACGATAGGGTTTGCATGGTACGTTTCTTTCTTTATCTTCTCTTGCTCTTTAGTGAGTTCGAATACTTCGGTATCAAATATCTGTTCAGGGATATCAGCACAGTCTTCAATCTTTACGATACTACCGATCTTTGAGACGAGAGATGCGAGTTCATCCTCAATCCCATCGCGTACTTTAGGGACCTTTTTACCACGTCCAACGTATACTTCCTCGAAGAACTTATCGAAGAATCGATACCAACTCCAGTCATATCCGAGGTGCTTTGCGAGGGTATATATGTCCCACGGAGATGATCGGTAGGGGGTCGCGGTAAGGAGCAATATGTTTTGAGTCTTATTCTTTTTTATGTATGAAGATAGACTCTTCGACATCTGGCTTTTTGTCGAGGCGAAATAATGACTTTCATCCACAATGATCGTGTTGTATGGAAATAAATCTTTTGAAGCCTTTCTGAATTCCTCTTTGGTAAGTATGGTAGGAACTGCTCCATGTTCAAATATCTTTCGAGCATTTCTACCCCAGTTTTCCTTCAGTGCTTTAGGGCAGATGATCAAAGTCTGTGAGCCGAGGCCTCTTTCTTTTGCCCACAAGAGTGATGTGAGTGTCTTGCCGGTACCAGTGTCCCAGCATAAAAGTGATTTACTTTTATTTAATGATAGAAAGTCTCTTTGATGTTTATATAGTTCCATAGCTACATTCGTTCGTAAGGTATAATCTCAATCTTAATTATAAAAAAATATAGATTTAGACTTAACCGTAATCCGGTAGTGTATGAGTCATCAAAGTTTGAATACTGAATAAATCTGTATCCAATGAATGTCCCCATTATAGACTCACCTTCTTTTATTTGTTTTATGAATTTCATATAGTTTAGAAGTCAGGATCTAGTGTATCGAGAGTCTCTGATTCCTTCTTGTACTGATCTATTATATCAAAGTCTGATTCCTTCTCGTACCCAGATTCGTCTCCGATAAGCGCTCCTTCGATAGGGGTTAGGTCTTCGATCTTGAACATGATATCTCTCCATTTCTGCTTCATCACCCAGATATCTCCCTGTGGACCACCGTCCTTTTTACGAGTACAGATACCCAAAGCATTTACCTGTGAGAGGTATTTACGAACTGATTCACTCGGAAGTCCTAGGTGTGTAGCAAGTCCTGCGGTTGAAACACCCTGGCTATACTGTGCAAGAGGATACAATGCGTCTCTTCTTGTCCTTGGGATTGAGTCAAAAGCGGTCTTAAACAGGAGTTTAGTCTCTTCCTTGGTCAATTGACCATTATGCGCTTCATGCTTCGGCTTGAGGTCAGGATTCGCTTTATTGATAGCAATGAATGCTGATGCAAGGGTATATAGTTGTCCTGTCATACGAGTAGGCATTTCGGCAACCGGAACGAAGTCGACAGCACCTGTTTTAAAGTCTGTCATAACAGCCGATCGCGCTCGTGTAGCGAAGTCTGCTACCTCAAGAAGGTCTTCTCGCATGCTTTCTTCGATTGTAATTTCACCGTCATATATCTTGAGGAGGATCTTATTAATGAATGCAGTAAAACACTTTCGAAGATGATCTCTCAATTCAGGTAGGTTAGAGGCGTTGCTCATCATTCGTCGAGACACTTCTTTTCGGTCTGGCTGATTAATACTGTACATAATGAATCGATCTCCCATGGCTGAAAGTTGTTCTAGGTATCGGTATATAACCTCGGTACATCCGCCGATCGCTCCGATCTTTCCTCTCCATGTTATATCGTCTCCGGTACCAGTACGCTTAACATATTCACCGTCGTAGATTTCTCGAAGTTGCTTCATAATATCTGCTCGAGCATCATTTGGTTTCGAAAGGATAGAAGTGAAGTCTTTGAATGCCATCACACCGTTATTGATCTTCAATAGAAGAGATGTTTCCTTTCCAACTTTCTTTTGGCCAGAAGCGAATGTGTTTACGGTGAGGTCTGATATTGGGAATACGAATTCAAGTCCTGATACAGCTTGGATGAGTTCTGTCTTTCCTCCAGAAGGAGGAGCAATGAGAAGAAGCCATACTGGATCGAGGTCCATTCGGTTAGAGATTATGGTAGCAACTACCATTTTAACAACTCCGGTATCGTTCAAAAGTAGAACTTTACCGACTTCTTGTTCAAGCATCTCAATGCTTGTTATTTTTTCTGGATCTATTAATTCTTGATTCATAATTTGTGTGACCTCACGTCACCTACGGGCCAATCGATTTATCACTTCAGCTTACGATAGTGTTCGATTGGCCTGTAGGAAACATCAGGCTTTCTCGAACTCCTTAGCTTTCTCTAAATACTTCTTTGCTTTCTTTTGTAATATATGGAAACGAGCTATTTGATCTTGAGGAAGTACCTCGATTGCCTGAAGGCAATCTCTACATTTTTCTAAATACCACTTCTGATTATGTTTCTTTTTCATATTATTCATTTAAAATTATTTTGATAGCCTCGCTAAACTTCACACCTTTTATTGCCTGTACCACATCAATCACATCACCATACTTCTGACACCCGAAACATTTCACTTTGTTCTCGTCCTCGTAGTAATACATGCTCGCCGTATCCTCATCATGGAATACGCAATTAGCGAATTTGTTCCGTCCGAAATTAACAAAGAAGTTGATCGGCACTTGCTTTGCTCGAGCAATTCTATCTGTTAAATCGACAGGCTTTTTGCTATCGAAGAATTTCAATGCTTTCTTTACGCGACCAAGCTTCTCATTTGCAAGTACGACTATCTGCATGACGTACTTATCAGTACGATTATTAGATCTGAGATCACGAGCCTCAGCCATGTACTTGTTTATCATATCAGAATATCTGGTCATGAGCTCCTTTAACTCCTGCTTGGTATAGTTATTGTTTACAAAGTCTTCCGGAAGCTCATATGTACGAGCCTCATTAGTGAGTCTTATAAAGTCGGCAAAGGTAAGCCCTGCCTTAAAGAAGTCAGTAACGTCTTTTATTCCTGTTGGAAGAGAGATGATCTTTGCATGCGGGAGTATTGATTGAATATTAAAAGCTCCAAGTATACCAGTCTCATCTGTATCCATACAAACAAATACATCCTTGCCTTCAAAGTAATGAGCCCATTCTTTTTTAAAAGTCATTGCACCGCCAGTCGAACTCACTGCAAATAAATGTTCTTGACGAAGTCTTAGTGCATCAAGCTCACCTTCACAAATGATTACCACTCTCATTTCTTCGATTCCTTTGAGTCCATAAAGAACACTTGATGAACCTTTTTCGTATCGATACTTTGGACCTTCTGTAGATTCAGGATCTCTTCTATATTTATTAAATAGTTTGTTACCAAATTCGTCGTGGATAGGTATTACAATTTGATTTCCATTCCATCCTATCTGAAATTCTTCGAGTATCTCATCAGAAATACCTCTATTATTTAACCAAATTTTTATTCTTGGGATTAGTTGTAATGACATGTAAGCTGATTTATTTTTATCCACAACATTTTGTTGCAATAGAGTTATTATATAGTATCATGTATCTATAGCAAATTAATTCCTGTGGAAAACTAACTATGGCACAAAAAACAATTCGAAACAAAAAGCATTTACTAGATATCTACGAAGCAATCGTGTGGTCTTTGAGTGCATATGGATTGAATGATTCAGATGTTGGCCTAGTTTTGAATCGCCACAGATCAGTTATCAAACGAGTTTCGGATCGCAAACCGAAAGGATTTGAACCAAAGTGGGTGAAGGTATCCTAGAGTCGCCAGGGTATCTTCACCTGTTCTCGGTTCGAGGATAGGATTTTATTAATAGCCATCGTCATAGCCACAAGCACAGGCACATTTAGCCATCGCTACAGGCACGGACACAGGCATAAAAACAAAAAACATGTCAAAAGAAACAGAAGCAACACCATTAGTACTAGATGAGGTAAAAGATGGGGAACTTCACAAGTGGGAAAAGGTGGGTACAGTTGTAGTAGGTGTATTGAAGTCTTATCAGCCACGTCAAACAAAGATGGGGGTTGGACAAATGTATGAAATAAAAACAAAGAATGGTACTGTTGCATTTTTTGCACCAATGCTTCTTCATAAGAAGCTTTCAGAAGTACCTGTTGGAAATATTGTTTCTATTAAATACACAGAGAAATCAAGAACAAACTCTGGTACTGATCTAAAACACTTCGATGTATCACAGGGTAAACCAACTCCTGAGAGATTGAAGGCAATCGGACTTGATATCGTTGATGAAACAATATCAGCTGATGATATCGATATCTAGTTTATGGTTCATTCAATTGAACAGATCCGGGAAATCATAAAAAATAAAATACCTAGTGGTCTAGTTGTTCCAGAACATACTGACACTGGTCACTTTTATCGACATGTTCCCAGCAATCTTTTGTTCAGTTCAGTTACTGCTAAATGCGGAATATTGGATTCTCCACATCTTAAAAAGTGGAGTGCCAAACTCGCAGTTGAGTACATCTGTAAACAAGTCGAGATAGACCCATCGCTGCTACAGCCAGGGAAAATCGTAACTTTAAAGCCTGCGGCAATCCTTGCTCATCAAGATCACTTTGAGGATGCGGGAGACGTTGGAACAAAAGGGCATAAGGTTATTGAAGACTATCTTCTTGACTGGATGAACACAGGCAATAGACCTGAATCAATAATCCCATTCGTACCGAATGATTCAAATGATAGTCGAGTAATTGCGATCGCAAGATCGGCAGAGAAGTTCTGTAAAGACTTCCTTGTGATCCCTATCGTATCTGAGATGAAGATCGCTTCAGTCAAATACAAATATGGAGGCACACTCGACTCTCTCATGATGGTATTCAATAAGCATACTGATGGAGAAAAGAATTGTGAAAAGCACGACTTCCTTCAACTATCAAAGAGAAATCCAAATAAAGTAAAGTGTTTACTTTGTGGGCTTTCTGGAGAATACGAATTCTCAATTGTGGATTGGAAGACAAGTAACAGCATCGATAAAGTAGAGTACGCCATGCAGACAGCAGCTTACTGGCAGGCTCTATACGAGATGACAGGGCTTAAACCAAAGCGTATATACGTCGTCCGAATCGATAAAGCCGTATGTAAATACGAGGTGCGAGTTCTCACGAACCGAAAGCAGGCATTCAAATCATTCTTTCATGCAGCAAATCTATATGATTGGCTCAATGATGGAAATGATAAACTGATAAATGCTACACCTCGCGAAACCATATCATTAGAATCTATAACATTAAAAAATGGAACCAACAATTGATCCAAAAGATGCAGCGCTCGAATATGAGCAACTAAAAATAAAGTCGAGAGAGATTGAAGAACGTCTCAAAATCCTACAACCGATCGTCCTTTCAATAGTTCCTGAAGGAAAGAACGTGATGGTAAGTGAAGGATACTTCTATACTCAAGTGAGAAACAAGTGGAAGTTTAGTCAAACTGTGGAAAAAGCTGAGGAAGATGTGGAAAAGTTAAAAGATCAAGAGAAGGCAGATGGTACAGCACAAGCTATCCCATCGCTCACTCTATACTACAAGACAGGTGAACCAAAGGAGGTTCCTCAAGTAGAATA
Source organism: uncultured Candidatus Saccharibacteria bacterium (assembly GCA_964576745.1). GTDB lineage: Bacteria > Patescibacteriota > Minisyncoccia > Phycocordibacterales > PALSA-1337 > C7867-002. The sequence goes on from CAZNUY010000004.1 coordinate 23,887, forward strand.
AAAAAAGGCCCCGATATGGGGCCTTTTTTTATTTCTGTGAATTTACCCAGTTCGTTAAGTGGAACTTGATAGCGTTCACAACGAATGTAACCGCTGCTCCTACTGTCATTGAGCCAATAAGAGGGAATACATAGGTAGTAATAAGCTCAGTAATAGGCACATTAGAGAACTTTGAGAACATTACGAACGCTGCAAAGAGTGATATCAATGATATTACTGCTTTTGAGATACCTTTTTTAAGTGAATATTTTTCCATTGTTTTTAAATATTAATAATTATGAACTATATAATTGATTCAGTTTGGCCCTTGTCTGTGGACCAACTGACTTTCCTCCCAATGAATCAATTATAGCATCAGAGTCAACCTTGTATTTCTTCTGGAACTGGATAACTCCGGAAGCGGTAACTGATCCGTAATAGCCTGAAGAGGCTACGTTTGTTGGGAACATTCCCTCATATTTGAGGATATCCTGAAGGGCTTTTATGTCGTTACTTGATTGGCCGAACCTCATATTGTCATCCACAAAGAAGTAGATAGGTCGGGTTGATTCAGGTTCGAATTTGAATCGCATGAGATATGTAGACAATAGAACTCTTTTCGCAAGCCATTCAGCAGTAACTAGGCGACGATTGTATCCACCAAACCATGCGCTATCCTCTATAAGTACTACCTTCTGTCCCTTATACAGGAATGTATCGACCGCCATAACATAGTGTCTTAAAGCATTTCTACTTTCATAATATAGGTTGCGATCAATTACTTGAGGTATGAACTGTGACCACTCTGCCTCAGTAAAGAATGTGAGTAGACGTATTGCTTTGCCAGTCTTTCGTATAGTAGATGCAATTATGTCGATATCATTTGGGATGATTATCTTTCCACCTCCGGTAGCAAATGCTTTTCCAACCTCTCTTGCGATCGGATCAACCTTCAATGTATCAGCATCAGTATCTGTATTTATATTCTCAAGAGTGAGATCTTTAAGGGTAACTCCTTCACTAAATATCTTGTAGATATCCTCAACAGACATACCTGGCTCAGGTCGATTGCTTCTTCGTTGGTAGATATCTGCCTCACTAAAGTCTGGGTATTTATTGTATTTGGTAAAATAAAATACACCGAGTTCTTTTTTACCAGAAAAAGCACCGCACATAGAAGATCGTTTCTGATTCAAATCAGGGAACTTTCTCCATTCACTTTCTTTTTTTTCGAACCATAAAGGAACATCTGCTGAAGCAACGATCTCCTCAAATTTCACATCCTCTTTTTCTTTCTGTTCTGCTGGGCGTGGATCATCCACAACTCCGAGGAATTGAGGTTTGTTGAATTTTGATAAGATTAAATCTAGTATGTTCATATATTAATATTTAATTTTTAATCTTTCTTGTGTCCTAATCTCAGTGACTATTTTATTGATTGCATCCTTCTTTTCTTCCTGAGTTTTAAATCTTTCAAAATATCCTGATTCTATCTTATTTTTTAATTCATTGTAGACCCTTGCCCCACTATTCTTAACATAGTTTGTGTATTCTTCTTTTGTCATCTCTCTACTTTCTCCACTATATTTATTTTTCTTTACTTTTGTCGCGATGTTTGGCTTCCCAACAGATATTCCATTATCCAGCATGAACGACAGTACAGGATCATCTTTCTTTGAATTTAATAATGGAGGTGTCAGTCCGTATATAAGATCTGCTTTTGTCTGTTCTCCGAAAGCATTAACATTTGGTTGAAGTGGCTCGGTAATACCGGTTCCAAAGAAATCTCCTGTGATTCCAAGCTTGTTTCTGATTATTTCATTGAAGTTTTTTGCCACATATCTTTCTGGGAAAAGGATATCCTTCGTCTGGCTCCATGCGGCCGGTATAGGTATCGCATTTGCCGCCAAGTTTGATAGAACTTGTTCTTTTGGAGTGTACCCTGTTAATCCGTCATATATATTAGATATTCCGGAAAGAAAAGACTGGTCCAATTCGCTTTTCATATAATTGAAGAAGCCATCTATCATTGCCGAACTTACGGATGACTTATCTTTTTTATACTTCACCGCATCACTTATATTGCCCAACACGGACAAGATACTTGATATTGAAGATAGGGTATTTTGATATGGAAGGGCTGTTCCATCTGGCATTATAATAGAGTTTGGTCTCCAGCCAGAAGCCATAAGAGTATCTCTTTCATTTTTATCTTCAGGGCCCTTTCCGGTTATTCTTCCCGCGATGGCTATTGGGATACCTGACGCGAGCGCTGCTGTACCCATATAGAATCTGCCGAGCTGCTGATTCCTTAATCTGTCCATGATAATACTTTTTACTCGGTCATTTTCAGATTTTGCAAAATCTTGAAGTGCTTTACCAAATAGACCTTCGGAACTTCCTTTACTTACCATCTTATCGAAGAATCCGACATCAGATAAAATCCTAGAAGCTCTTTGTTCATATAGTTCTGGAGCTGAAAATGTCCTAGCAAGGTTAAATATCGGAAGAAAATCAACTCTTCGATCAGTTATATTTGCTACTGTCTTGACGAATGGTACGAAGAAATTAGCAAATGATTTAACAGCTTCGTTCTCAGAACTCTTTAGAGAAGATACTTTCGAGGCGATTTCGCCGACAAAGGTCTTCTCAAATTTATTTCTAAAAGTAACCATCTGAGAATATCCTTGTCCAACAGACTCATTTATCGCATTTATCATTTCTTTGTCGTTGAGTCCGTATGTATATGCCCCCTTTCTTAAAGATGATATTTCAGCATCCTTTGCAAGACTTCCGAAATATGCATCTTGTGCATTTAGGAATCTGCCGACGTATTCAAGGTTATTTAGAAATGCAAATCTTCCAGAAAAAGTTTTTGCATTTAAAGCTTCCCCTTCGACGATCTTACTCACAACTGTTGATTCACCTCTTAATACTGAAAGAGCATTATTTATAGCCTGTTTTTGGCCAGCTATAATTGAATTAACTGTTGGTAAAAACTCTGATCTACCCTCTTTTGTAAATAGTTTTGAGAGTGTCTGTAGTGTTAAGTTTGAAGCGTTCCCAACAACATTTCTGATAGATGTTTTTGGACCAGACAATATTGCTGGATACCATACTTCAAAATATTTTGCGACAGGTCCTTTTTCTTGAGCAGTGATAATCTTTTTAACGATCTTAAACGGATCTGTTTCATCACCGATCGTTTTCTGGATTGTCTCTAGTGCATTTCTAAGAATATCGTTTTCTCCCGGAGAAACACCAATACCGAGTGATCTAAATGAGTTTGATAGTTCTGTTCTAACGCCAGAAAAAACCTCGAATGTCTGAACCAGTCTATTATATTCGCTCATAATATTTTTTGCCTCATCTCCTGACAAATCTTGCATACTTCTTCCCGCCAATGATTCTTGCAGATTTTTTGCTCCATCTGTAAGTATCCTCTTAGCCTTTACAACATCTTCTGACAGATTCCCAAATCTTTCTTTTAGAATTCTATCGAAACTATCTTGAGTCAAATCTGATGAGTAAGAACGTTCAATAATATCAGCATTGCTTTTACCGATTCTTTCAGTTCCTTTTAGTTTTGGCAAAATCTTAGTATTTATAAATGATTCTGTCTCGGCATCAGTAGTTATCTTCTCAGCTCTAATTGCTGGGCTATCTGGTTTTTTTCCGGTAGGGGTTCTTTTTAATTCTTTTTGAACTTCAATAACTTTACTTGGTTCAGAGTTTTTTGGTTGAATATCTTCATTGCTTACGATACTCTCTATTGGTTTTTGAGTATCTCCATTAATCGGATTATATTCTTTTACACCATCTCTCTTTGTAATCGTTGCAATTATTTCATCATCGAGCCTTTTATCTTTAAGAATCTGAGAATTAGAAACACTCAAAACATTTCCGTCTTCTAGTTTTACCTTTGTCTTACCGTAAGAGGGCTTTGAATCAATTATTGCTTCAACTGTTTTTCCATTTATCTCTACTTCTACTTTTTTTCCGACATAATTAGATCTTTCTTTTTTTATCATGTTACTAATCTCTGTTTGGGTAAAAGAGCCAGTTATTTCTCTCTTCTTTGCTGAAAATTGCATTCCAATTGCCTTGCGAGCGGATTCTCCTCTAGGAGTATTATCTCCTTTGTATAGCGCATTCCTTGATTCAAATATTGCCTTTGCCTCTTTATAATCATCTAATTGTTTTCCAGAAAGTTCATAGGTTTTACCATTAACACTGACTATATTTTCAGAAATATTCTTCTTAGATGACTCAATACTCTTTTTAATTGAATCTGAAAATATTTTTGAAGTATTTGATTCTTCAGCGTGAGCAATTAAATCCCTTAATACCGGAGCTTTTGATGATGATCCTTCCCTGGTGAGTATCTCAGATACAGCATCTGCGAATCTTTCAGATCTTGAATTGATCAAAGAGCCTCTTCTTAAAGAAGAAAGTGTGTCTATTTCGATCTTTAGATTTGATACTATTCTTTCAATCTCTTTTGATATCTGTTCAGATGTTGCGTTACCACCAAGGTTTTTTATAGCAAAAGAACCTAATGTATCTTCAATCTCAGACCTATTTTTATCAAATGATGGGAGAAGTGTCGAGAGCTTCTTGTCAACAGATTTGGTTAGCTTACTGTCGAAGAAATGACCAAGTTCATGACCTAGGTTAGAGGCCGTTGTCTCATCTGTGGCATAGATTATAGGCCTACCATTTACTCCTCCCCGAGCCTCAAATCTAGCCTGGATTGGGTTACCCTTCGCATCTTTTCCAAGGCTATTGACAACTTTATAATCTATTTCATTACTTCCTTTTATATAATTCTGCAATGCTTCAAGATCGTTTGTGGCAACAGATATTTTCTTTGTTGCGGCCCCAACCGCAGACTCGGGAATTGAAATGTCTGAAGCGGCTTGATCCACTTTATTTGATGGGAATTCTATAGTCACCGCTGTCTTTGCGTCTTGAACGGGGATATCTTTAGGGATAGGAGGTTTCTCATTAAAACGGAATAATTCGTCTGGATTATTTAGATTCTTCTTTAGAAAAGATAATTCCTCTGGTTCTTGTCCCTTTAAGAATGCCTTTGAAGAAAGCTCGTCAATTCTTTTCTTCGCTCCGCTCTTCAAAGCCTCTTCACTAACAACTTCTCCTTGTGGAACTAGAATGTTTTCATTAACAACTGGAGAAACTTCGAATGGAGACTTGAATGCAGTCCCTCTTATTTTTCTAAATATTTCTCCACCAACACCAAAAACAGTTGCTGCTGTAGTGTCTAAGAATGCCCTCTTTACCCTCTCATCAACATTAGATCCGTTGAAAGATTCTTCTAACTGACCAGCTGTGTTAAAAGCTCCTATGTCAGTCAAATATTTTGCGAGCCTCGCGTATTTTGCAACAAATTGCGGTGCTGCAAATTTTAAGCCTCCAATGAATGCCTTCTCTATTCCGGCGTAAGGAACAACCATCGCAGCGAAATCACTTCCGCCCCGTATTGATTGAAGAGCATTGTTTTCTGGCTTGAGAACATTTTCAGCGAGTGATTTTATTTCAACTTCTGACAATCCTGACTTACGAGCCTCATTTTCAAAAGCTCGCTTTTGTAGATAATCTGTCCCTCCGAGCGTTAATCCATTTGAAATACCTAGGACAGCTTCTTTTGCTGACTGTATAGGATTAGTTGCAACCTCTTTTGCGATATCATAAGTCGCTCTGGGTAAACCAAGTGTAGTGTTTTTTAGAACACTCCAAAATCCAGTTGTTTTATCAACCTCTTTTCGGCTCTGTTCTAAATCAGATAAAGCAGTCTGTCTTCGAGAAAAACTAGTTGATCCTGTATTCGTAGGAGTAAAACCGGTCAAATCTTTATTAATAAGATTACTAGTGTTGAATGGGTTTGATGGCTCTGTCATTCCACCAAAAAGATTCGAAGAATTAAATGGATTATTTTCTTTATCTCCAGACCCTATTTTGATTGTTTCGTCTTTATTTTTCATTGGTCTCCTTTAGTTATTGTATCTGTTGGATTTTGTTCCGGTGGTAAAGAAACATCTCCGTAATAAATACCCTTACTTCTCAATCTATTTATCGCTGCATCTGAGAAGTATTGATTTGAAGGATTAAGAAACATTTTGTCAATATATGGTAGCAACTGGGGATTATCAGACTTCTTAATTTGACTTCTGAGTTCTATATATTTATCAGGATCATATTTACCAGTCTTATCCTTTGTAGATTCTAACGTTGTTTGAACAATATTTACAGCATTATCGACAGCAACAGGACTTACACTAGAAATTGAGTTTGATCCCTTACCAACAAGACCGACATTAGTTACATTCTTTTCACCCGTTAGTTTATTAAACGCCACAACATGCCCTATTCCAGAAGAGTCGACCTGGAGGAATGTTGACACATCTGCTGCCTTACCCAAACCTGTAAATGATGTTCCGTCTGGCATTGTAATCTTTTGACCAGCAGGAATGCTCTGCAAGAATTCAAGTGTTGATTTACGAGCATCGGCAATTTCTTTTTCTGTTTTTGCTGAATTTGTTGCTTGAACAGTATTGATATAATTTTGAGAGAATCCTTTAACTCCATAGTAATTATCTATTTCTGCGAGAGCATTCGGATCTATTTTATCTAATCCAACAGTAGCAAAAGCTTTTAATTGGTCTTCTGCTTTGTTTCTCATGGCTACATCGCTATTTCGATTCTCAGCACTTAGCTTCAATGCATTATCAAAGAACTTCTGATTTCGGTCCTCGATTTCATTGCTAATATCACGAGCTTCTTTTGCTTTTGCTTGAGCGACCTTGAACTCTTCATCGTCGATAGCTTGATTTGCTGCGCGAATAGCAGCCGCTCTTTTTGCTTCGAGTGTAGCAATGTCTGTTCGATGTGTTTCCGCAAGATTGTTAAGTGCCCCAACAGCAGAAACTGTTCCGCCGAGATATCCTCCAATACGTTGAAGAGCGACTTTGTTTGATTCAGTTTCGTTGTATTGATCTTTCTTTGTCTGTTTTATTGTGCTATCGAATTGTTCATTTATAGATTTTATTTCTTCAGCTCTTCGAGCCGCCAGTTTAGCTGCATAGTCATCGAAGATAGCTGTACTATTTGGGACAGCAGTTGGTGTAGGTACTTGTCCAGCATCTCTTTTGTTACCATATTGATCGTAATAATTCCCATCTTTCGCCTTATAGAATACTGGCGCATTTTGAACTGTCTTATTTAAATTAGCAACCTCAGATTTTATATTGTTTTCTTCGTTTATTGCAGGAGCAGAAGATGCGATTATCTTATTATTTGGAGTCACTGCCACGCTATTATTTGAAGATGCGAGAGCAGTTGCTTTTTGATTTACTGCGGTTTGAGTTGCTTTAGCGACATTTAGATCAGCAGGTTTAGCAGGTCCATATATTCCAAGACTCAATGTTGGATTAGAAAATGAACTAGAAGTATTTAGTCCAATTGTAGATGGCGTAGTTTCACCACCCGTCTTCGGTACCCCAGCTGTGTTTGTTGCGAATAGTGGATTGGTTGGATTCATATATTTTTATCCTAGAAATTCAATAATTGCAAAATAAACAGTGATAAGCTGATTACCGTCATTTCCAGCAAACTGAGCGGTGAGCTTCAATGTTTGGTTTGCGGTACTATCGATCGCGTATGTTCCGGTAGTGATATAGTGAATCTTTGTAAGTTGAACTGTTGTCGAAGCGTTTGTGCCTTCTGTACCACTTTCACTTGTCTCGAGTAGTGAATTAAATTTCTGAGCGCTTGTAGAGGCATTGGCCATAATATAGCCTTCAAATATTCCATTTGCGTCAGAGTTGTTTACTCCGGTTATCGCAACAGATACTGAGCTTGATCCATAATAAACTTTTAATGTTAGATCTTCAGTGAAGCTAATTGATGTATAAAATTTGAAATGAATGAGGCCAGTTGTACCGAGAGTACCACCGGGCACAGTTGTTGAAACAAGGTCTGTTTCAGTCGTCGCTGAAGATGAAACAGAAGTAGATGTCTTATAAATAATTCTAGGAACAGAAGCGATAGATGATATGAGCTGGAAATAAGTTCCGTCATACACAAGCTCTACTATTTGTCCAGAAAGGATATCCCCAGATGATAGAGTTCGAGTTGCATCTTTTTTTATTGTCTTCACTCCAAGAGAGTTTACGTTTATAGTAGTGTCTCCAGTATTTGAGTTTGCTGCTTTCACTCGGATTCGCATTCCAGTTGCATAGCTTGCAGGAACGGGAGAAAGGGTTACTGCCATTGCGTTTGCACTACCAGTATCAACGGCATAAGTCTCAGCTGCATTCTGAAGACCTGTTTGTGTAACTAATTTATTTGAAGAAGATGGCGATCCATTGTTACCGGCAATAGCAGATTTTTCGTTAGCGGTAGGAAGCCGTGTTCCATATTTTGATAATACGAGTTGGTCTGGAGTAACAGCAATACCAGCGCCAGTCGAACCAGCAGCAGTGTCAGAATCAATCTCAGATGAAGTGGCCAACTCTACAATACCTTTTACAGAGGTCGTTGAGTTTACAGCTCCTGCAATAGATGCAGCATCGATATATTCTTTTAACCACTGAAATAGTTGAGGAGTATCTGAACCAAGCTCTACAATAGTTTCGCCTTTTATCCATGTCAATTTTCGATCTGAACTTTCAGTAGTGAGATCCCCAGTAAAGTTAAGACCTCGTTTCAAGAATGTAATTGAAGAATTTGCAATGGTGGTTGGATCAAAAGAGGCCAACTCCATTTGAGTTCCATTCTCATTTCGAAGCACTATGTATCCAACGCTACCAAAATCGGCAGACGTAAGATCAGCCCCATTCCAGCCCAAAATATTATTTAATTGAAAAGTTGTTGAAGCAGCAGTGAGTGATGCTGCGAGTCTTTTAGATGGAACTGTAGTTGGTTTTACTGTTGACATATATTTATTATAACATTATTAAATTGATTTAATTTTATTGGTATCCACAGATACAGTCTCTGACATTCCTAGACCGATTCTTGTAATCTCATAATCTCCTTCAAGCTCATCTGAATCGAACCCGACTGAAAAGTGATTCCCGTATTGAAATGGGAAGTACACTCGGAAGAAGAAATGTCGGCGACCATCTGCATCCGGATCGGTATCGACTGTACCAATTGGACGTAGAGAGATAGGTGTCCCCGCAAGATATGCAGTGAGCTCACTACCATCGAGAAAATCTGTTTCATCACCTGAGAATGTGAAGCTCAAGAATGGATCATCAGAGAAGTCTTTCCAAGCCTTAAAGTTTATCTCTGAACCACTCTTGATATACCCCTCTATAAAGAGAGAGTTCATCGAGTTTAGGGTTCCTTGGCTTGCAGAGAGGTTTAGGAACTGGCTTGCATATGAAGCGGAAATGGGGAATCGATCGCTTCCATATACATCAGAGTGACCTGTATTCATTTTAAATACGTTTGCAGAAGTAGAATCTCCAAAGTATAGATTGTTATCAAATCGGGTAAAGAAATTTGCAGAGATATTCCAGATACCCTCAAAGCTTCGATTGATCTTGTTATATACAAGGACGATATCATTTTCTGTCTGGGTTGAGCTTGATTTAGCGGGTGCGTATATTCGGTCAACGTCCTCTATACCACGACCAGTTCCAAACACATAAGTATTCAAAAGTCTCTGGATCGAGAATCCAATATTATCAGTCTGAGGCAAGACATCTTTTGTTTTTACACGACCAAGAGAAGTAAACTTTTTGTCATCAGTAAAGAAATAAACATCATCAGATCCTTTGATAACCGGACCGACACTTCCAACCTCCGCCTTTAAAGGATCTCGAGTAGCAAGATCATTTGCATCTTGAGAATATTGCAGTGATTCAATGTATCTTTTCTTGAATGTATATACAGCGTTTTCGTGAACAACCTCATCGGTGATATCTCCTCCTCCGTATGGTGTTGCAATAATATCTCCCTCTCCAGCAACTCGAGTCGCAGAGTATCCAAAGTCAGTAGGGTTCTGACTCTTTGAAACAAAGTAACTTCCAGAAGAAGAAAAGCCCGATAGTGCTCCTCCTGTGTCTCGAGCTAAAGCAGAACGGACGTTACCTACAACCATTCGAGCAAGGTAATTTGCCATACGATTCCCCCGAGGTGCACCAGGGTATTCTGTGGGAGCTGATGTTACAGCACTATTATCAGGGGTTGCAACTGCCGCTGATGTAGTAAATGTTGTCGCGGTTGGAATAGCGGAATACGCAAGAGTGTTTCCATTTACCACAAGCGTTCCAGAAGCTGCAAAAGCAGGAGTTCGTATCTCGAACGTACAAGAACCAGGATCAGATCCAAGTGTGTCGAAGGTTATTTGAGTAGTAGTATTTGCTGTAATCTTTCGAATCTTTCCAGAGTGGACTCCTGATGTAATATATACATAAAAGTTAACCCACATCGAAGCTGCCCAAGTTACCGTAGAGACATCGAGGGTTGTTGCACTACTTGATGTAGCAGTTCGAGATTCGAATATTTCGTCTGTGAGTGTAGAGTCTACTGTGATAGTTGTCTCTCCCCCAACGAGCGCTCCATTCAATCTAGTTACAGCGCCATTCCAAGTTTGATATGGTTCGTAGCGATTACACATAACACAATAATCTTGGTTGTCTGTATTTACAAGTGCGGTAGCAAAACCAAATTCTTTACCTGATGTGAAACCGGTCTTTAATGTCCACCATCCAAGATCAGAATGATTTCGAGAATATACTTCAAGTTTGCTTTCGTATGCCTTGATGAGGAATTCATCTTGATCAATAGACTTTCGGAAGTTATATAAACCTACGACCGGTTCAACAGAAGTATTTTCAGTACCAAGTAATTCGATACCAAGACGAGGTGCTATCCCACCCCGATCGGTAACTCGAACATTCTCCATAACTCGAGCACTTCCAAAAGGAGCCTTGGTTGTATCGTCTAAGGCGTTCAATCCTTTTTTGAAGTCTTTATAGTCTATGTAGATGTCGTTTGTTCTTGCCATTATTTTCTTTTAATTGTGAGCGCGATATTCCATGCAGCGAGGAGCCCGATTGCTAACCACTGCCAATTATCGGTCGCTGTCTTTTTAGTAGTCTCTACTCCTCCCTCTATTTTATCATTCAATTGCTGTATTGCCTTGGTGAGAACTGCGGTATATTCTGCGTAGTTTACGCTTCGAGGAGTCTTTCCATCAGCTTCATACTCAACAAGTCGTGGAATAACCTCTTCGACTTGTTCTGCAATAAGGCCAACTTCCTTTCCAGTAGGCATAGAAGGGGTAGGTTCTTTTCGAGTGTATGACTTTGGCTCAAGCTTGAGGACTTCATTTAGACCTACGTCAATCGGTTTTATATCAGTCTTGAAGCGTCGTGATGATGTAGTACATGTAGTGTTACCCGCATTTACCACTTGACCTCCAGTAGTCTGACAGATCGCATTTCCAGCAGTAGAAGTGGTGAGTCCGTTCATAAATACTGTACCTTGGACTGCAAACTTTCCTGAAGGTGATGTTGTACCTACTCCAACTTCTCCACCGATTCGAACAATGAAGTCAGTTTTTGTAGATGAACCGATAACAAAGGTAGGCTGACCTGCGGGGGTATAGATGGTAGGGTTTATTGAGAGTGATCCCCAAGGAGTAGAGGTACCAGCGATACCAACGTTGTTTGAAGTGTCCTTTACAATTATTGCCTCAAGACCAGTCACAAGACCGTTTGTCGTCGATGTTGAAATCGCAAGCGCTGACTGAGCAGTCCATCGTGTAAAACAATTTTGTGTTGTACCTGTGCTTGATTCAGACATTCCTGTACCCATACAGAATGATGGGTTGGTGTTTGCAACCAATAGTGATAATCCTTGTCCAACACCTCCGTTTGAAGGACTTCTAAACACTCGGAAAAGATGAACTCCTGAAGCTCCGGCATCAACCATGAGTCCTGGTGTCGTCGCTGAATGTGCGATTTCTAATTTTGCTCGGTTTGAAGTTGTGGTTCCTATAGAGACGTTACCGTTTGCTGCGATTTGGAACTGAGTAGTTGTTGACGTACCGTCTGTAGTTGAAGCGAATACGATTAGGTTTCTATTTGCTGTTGTGTTTCTGTTGTTTACTACAGTCAAGACCGCATCTGGAGAAGTCGATCCGATACCAAAGTCACCCTCTTGTTCAATCGCTACACGAGTAGTTGTAGCATAAATATCATCCATACTATTTATAAACAGATTTCCTCGTGAGGTACCTATACTCCACATTTTCTGGTTTGTAGAGCCACTTGTGTTTACCATTGTAATTTGGTTTCTAGCACCATTATTTGCAACCGTGAGGGCTGTTATAGGGGTTGTGGTACCGACTCCGACCATATTGTTTGGAGCATCTACTGTGAGTGTTCCTCCGTTTACCTGGAGACTACCTGCGAAAGTAGATGTACCTGTTGTAGATGTTGCAGTTATGTAATTCACCGTCGGTGAGGTAGAAGATGTAAGGGTTGTACCATCAGAGGTTAACCAACCTTGCCCAAATGATGTCTGTCCCGTACCTCCACTTGCTACAGGAAGTGTTCCAGCAGAAATAACTCCAGCAGTAGCTTGTACCGCACCATTAAGTGAAGTTGCAAGTCGTGTTGCACCATCAATGTTTACTCCTCCAAAGAAAGTTGTATTAGTTCCTCCTCCTGCTCCAAAGTTTGCTGCTTTTCCGCTAGATAGTGAATGAATGTCTAGTCCCGCTGAAGACTTTGCGTATATGTTATCGAGACTTATATCACCACCGATTACGAGGGGTAGTGATGATGAAGCCGTGGTTGAAGTTGCGATTATGTTTGCAACGGTTGGAGTAGATGTAGCACTCACAACGCCGTTTATAGCCCCTAGAACTCCTGTCAGAGCGTCTATAGTAAGCCCACCATTAAACGTATTGTTACCAGTCCATGTGTTTGTCTTATATGTAGTTGGGATAGTTGTAGAAGCGTTTATATAAAAGTCTGCTGAGGTTGTAGACCATGAAGCTGAACCTGTAACAGTAAGCGCACCACCCACTACACTTAGTCCAGAACCTGTAAAGTCTGTAATCAAGTCATTGTTCATGTAGAATACTGTGTTTTCTATTCGTGGTATTGATGAAGTTGCAGTAGATGATGTCGCAGTAAAGGCAGTTGCAGTTACTCGGCTTGCTACTGTTGTTGATCCTTGGACAGTCATTTTTTCAGAAGGCGATCCGTTTCCTATATATAGACCAGTGTTATTCCAAGTACCAATTATTTCTTGGTAAGTAGAATTTGTAGAAGTTGAACTATAGAATCTGTGTTCTGTTGGCCCATAACATCCCACCGACACACCTCCATAAAGATTTATGTTAGTTGCTGCACGGCTATCATTTGCCAACCAACAGTTTGGAAGTGCTCCAGTCGTATTGTATCCCCACGCTCTAAGTCGAGTTATTTTTTCAGTTGCATCTGTTAAATCCGATCCGAACACAAGAGAGCCGGCACTTGAAATAAATGTAGGAACGCCGCCAAACATACTTTCTTGGTAATTTACCGTACCACGAGACATTTGGTATGCAGTTGTACCGTCTTCTTTCTGTAAAATTATAGAACGAGAAGGGTTTGTTGTTGTCCCGATCGACAGACCATTATTCGAAAAAGAGTTGGTTGTCGAAGAGTTTGTCGACGAAAGATTTGTAATAAACGCATTAGTAGAAGTCGCGTTTGTTGTGGTTGCACGAGTTGTAATATTGTCTGTGCTTGTAAGGAGTGGCAGGCTAGAGAATGCTGTAGTTGAAGTTGCAATAACTCGATTCATTGTAGTTGAACCGTATACTAGAGTATCTCCATTTACAGTAAGCTTAAAGCCAGGCTGTGTTGCCCCAGTCCCAAATATTGCTTTACCTGTTGGGTCGATTTGAAATGCTTGAACACCTGTTGCGGTTGTCGAGCCATTGTTATCTGAATTGTATACATAGAAATATTCATTAGCTTTACATGCAGATGTTCCTCCACCGATAATTATTGAGTTAAAACCTCCTACAGAAGTTCCTCTTAATAGACAAGCTTCACCTCCGCTAGATAGATTTTGATGAGGATACATCATCTGTAATACTTTGGATTCTCCATCGGTTACAGAGTTTCCGTATGACATTAGTCCTCCATTAGTAAGTGCGTGGAATATAGCACTACTGAAGTTCAAACAATATGAACCTGACGCTGTTCCTCGTGCTGCACATAAGAAGTTTGTACCATCTTGTTTCTGAATACCTACAGTAGCCATTGGTGAAGATGAAGCTATACCAAGTGTATTTCCTATGTTAAATACGCTTGTTGAAGCTGTGGTTGCAAAGAAGTTGGTTGAGGTTGCGTTTGTAGTGGTTGCTCGTGTTGTTATCGTATCTGTAAGACCTAGTAGAGTGGTTAGGTTTGGAAGTGTAGTGGTTGCGGCAAGACGTGTATCGAAACGATTGTTTGTCCAATAAAGATTAGAACCTTCAGCTATATCGCTTGTTGTTTTTGTTGTGATCCAATAATCACTCGATGTCGTTGAAAAGCCCGTCGAACCAGAGACGGTAAGAGCCCCATTTACGACTGAAAGGCCAGATCCGGTAAGATCGTTTATATAGTCTCCCGCGATAGAGATATTTGTAAATGTTAAGTTTGGGAATGTCGAAGTTGCGGTTGTAGAAGTTGCGATAATGTTCGGTGCTGTAATCGCACTGACAGTAAGAATTGAACTTGTTGCACTCCATGCCCCACCCAAAGCGCTGTTATCAGCACCAGTCAAAAAGTAGTATCTATTAGGTGCTTGTGGGACGGTTACATTAGCAGCAAGAACAGGGAAAGCGACTATGAATATTCCTGTTATGATTGCTAGATATTTTATTGTTTTTTTAAATTTATTCATATATTTTATACTTCACCCCAAACGTCAAACGTTGGGTAGAATGATAATGTCGCTGTTAATGTTCCACTATTCCATGTCCATCCATGATTCTCTCTGTATTTTGCTCCATCAGCATATATGTATGCAGGTTTTTCAGTAAATACATATGCCGCGTTTCCTCCATTTATTGCTCCGGTCGCAGTAAGTTCTGTAACGCCACCGCTACCACCTGTACCGGTTGCTCGGATAGTCACATCGTCTCCAGAGACATCAAGAGCAATACCAGTACCCGCAACAAAGTTGGTCCATGTCCTTCTGTATGCTCCTGCTATTTTTAGTAATGGAAAGTATTTAAGCATTTTAGTATTTAAAATATTCTGAAGTCATAATCTTCGCTTCAGAAGGATTTCTTAATTGATAAGCTTTTACTTTTTGCATATATTTCCTTTCTGCCTCTCGAGAGATATCATATTCTTTGACTTCTTCAGCCGCCATCTCAACAGCTTTATCGAGAATGATTTCATACTCATCATTTCCAGCAACAAGGACATCGAGATCATCAGTAGAATTTGCTTTATAAGCCCCCGCAGAACTCTGCCATCCGTAATTTGAATAGTAATCTACATTATGAACAATACCTTTTTTGATAACAAGCCAATCGAACTTGTAGTCAGTTTCAGACACTTTCGATGTCGCCTTCGTCATATAGATTGCGAAGTATGTCAGATTTGTTTCATCCGGGGCCCCTGTCTCAGAGATTGTATTAAAGTCAGCATCGAATCTGATAAGATTCCATCCATTTGTAAAAGCTGTTCCGTCTGCTCTCGATGTTGCCGTAAGAGTATAGTAATTCGAACTGTCATTACCAAATCGAAGTTTAAAATTAGTAATACCAGTGACGCTTGGGATCTTTGCCCAGATAAAGAATGAGCTTGTTCCAGCAAGATATTCAGATAGATCAACAGGGTTTACACTGCTATTGAATATTCCAGCGGTTGTACCACCAGCAGAACTTATATCGAAAGTAAGGCTTCCACTCCCTTTTACAAAGTCGGCATCATCATCCCCAAGATATTGAGCATCTCCGAATAATTCCCACAGACCACCTCCAGACTCAAAGCTATCGAGCTCTGATACAACAATTGTCTTTGAGTCTACATTTGAGTTTATCTGTAAAAGTCGAGTCCCGTTAAAATCCTTTATTGAGATCATTCCCTTCTGCTTTCCGATTGCGAATTCAGTCGTCGGCACAAGGTAAAATTCTCCATCAGCACGTTTTGCCTGCGCTGGAATATCGATGATTTTGAACCCGTCAAGATCAGCTGGGCAATAGTAATCGTAGATACCATTATATAGGTTAGGTGTAAGAGCTGCCTGTCTTCGAGACGCAAGTGTTTCAAAGTCATTATTTACCTGTCTTACCGCACTATTCAAAGTACCCGCGACATCAACGAGCATACCGATCCTTCCGTGGATCCGTCTGTTTACGTCTGTTTTAAGTTGTGATCGGGTAAAAGTGAATGCCATTTTATTGTTTTAATTGCTTTGGGGTTATCCCCTGTCTAATGAGAAGTAGTGATATATTCTCGTTCATAATAGAGATATTTTGATTTAACTTCTCTATATTTATATCTTGCTGTGCGTCAATCTGTTTTGTCACCGCAATATTAGTCCTGATTTCAGACAAAGATAGTGATTGTGCGCTTGCTTGCGTATAGTACTGAGAAACCCAACCAACAACCGTTACCACGATTGTTATTACGAGAACTATTGGGATTGAGGCTTGTTTTGTCTGCATCTTTTTAGTTTATAGGTTTAGTGCTCGTATCTTCACACATTACAAGTGGCTGGTTAGATGTAACTGGTGACTGAACCCCAATCGCTACAGTTGTCGTGCTGAGGATCATTACTGTCGGAGATGTCGTCGCATATATCGGATTCCCCGTCCATCTTGCCGTGATATGTCCAGCGGCAATTGTATTTGAGGTCGTATAACCGGTAGCGGTACTTGTTGTTATGGCCGCTGTAGAAGTTGCTCCAGCTAATATTGTTTGCTGAGAACAGGTTGGACCGGATTTAATACCAAAGTTGTCTCTCACGCGATAAGATGTGTTTGCATCTTGGAATCCTGTAGCACCATTTATTTTTGTATCTATTCTTGATAGATCATTCTGCGCAAGAAGTAGATTGTCAGAACAGTTTATACATGATTGTTGATGTAGGAATCGAGTACCGCTTGCACCAGTTGCTTTGTAAGCAGTGTTTCCGACAATCTGTAGGTTTGATGTGGTTGCTCCAGTTGAGTTGAAAGCAATTGCCACAGCGTTTGTACTAAGGTCAGCAAAAGTATTGTTTTTGATCGACCAGCTATCGTTGCCACCACCTCTGAAGTAGAAGATACCCTCTCCAGGATTTGATACTCCATCGAATGTCTGGAATTGTCCATCACTCCACTTCCAGTTCTTTGTAGTACATCCCCACTGTGAAGGATATATCCAACCACCGTGCGGAGTTGTACCTGTCTGTCGCCACTTTACTGTGTAATTGTTTCCACAAAGAATGGTCCAAGGTCGGTGTGCAGAAGTTGTCGAAGCAAAAGTCATATCGATATCAAGACTTACATTGTTTCCAGAAGTAAAATATCCACCGTATGCCTGCACTCCATCGTGCATAGCGGTAGTAGATCCAGCAGTGAGTTTGGCTTGAATAGAAATGTTGTTAATCAATGAAGGGTCAATTACTCGCATATCTCCAGTAACATTTGCACCGGCACCAGCACCTAATCCTGTAAGAGAGAGTGTTGGTGAAGATGTACATACATCCCCCACATTAAATGCTCCACCTCCAAGGTTTGCTGGCTTAACTGATGTGATTACACCACCAGTAATAATCACGTCTGCTGTAGGTTGTGTGGTACATCCTCCTCCGGTGGTAGCCTGACCTAGATAAGTACCACTTGTGTAACCAGTTCCTCCTGAGTTTATTGTATATGAATAAATTTGTCCGTAGTCCATCTCATCAAGAATGGCTATACAATGACTTCGTATCTGACCACATGCACCGGCTGCATTAGTTATAGTTACGTTTGTAATCTTACGAACGTTTTGGTACCCAGAGACTATAAAGTCATGACCTGCATACAGTGTCACGCATCTTCCTTTGTATGAATTACAAAGGATTCCACTTACCGTGATATTGTTTATCCCTTCGTCTTCTCCAAGATTACTAGGGCCAGCGATATCTCTTCCAAGAGCCAAACAGTCGTCTCCTGATTGTTCACAAATTAAGTTTGTGAATGTCATGTTATCCCCGCAGTTTATATGGAATCCATCTTGCACTGTTTGAGTACCTCCTACGACTCGCGAGTTTGAACCTCGAACACCTCGTCCACAGATGTTTAGTGCGTGCTGAACACCTAGAGGAGTATGCTGGATTTCGACATTGTTGAAGACAAAGTTTCTGACATCCCACATCTTGACTATAGCTTGACCAAGGGTTTTATTGTTGCTACTAAATGCACAACCCTCAATTCCCTGATTGTCATTCAAACCGTAATAACCAAGAGTCCCCTGACCTCCGGCTGTTGATCTTATTGTTCTAAGAACAGAAGCGTTTACTTGACCTGACGCATCATTTCTTTTTTTGAATATGGTCCCTGAACATCTCATTGTCGTTCCGTAACGCAAAGTGAGTTCATCAGTCAAATATTCTTGGCCTTTAAAATAGACATTACTTTTTATTCCTGTACTAGAAGCCATTGTTCCAGCTCTGTCGAGAACCGACTGAAGAGAAGCTGTAGGATCTCCACTTATCTCAGAGACATAAAAGTCGTTACTATTACCACTTGGGAATGGGAAAAAGGCTGCCCGAGCAGTATTGCCAAAACTAATTAGTGCTAGGACGAATAGTATTGATTTAATTAGTTTTTTCATACTTTTATTGATTAGTAAATAATTGTAACTTTATAGTAATCGCTCCAGCGGTCCATGCAGAAGGAAATACAGTAAGGTATTTTAGCCCGTCTATGTTTGTTTGGTATGTATTATGGATATCCGCAGCCGTAGTTCCAATTCCTGTACTTCCAGCGATTCCAGCAGCAGAATCAAGATTGTATACACCTAGATAAGACCAAGGATTTGATGCTGATTGAGTTGCGCCAAAGTTTGGTCGATCAGTGTCCTTTTCTGTTGTATTTGTTCTGAGTTTACCGATAGAACCAGCAACAGATAGAGTAAGAGTCGCAGTACCAGAAGTATCTACTGAGAATACTGCATGGTTATAATCTTCAACAAGAGCAACCTTTGGAGCGGTAAGAAAGAAGCCTGTAGCCCCCCCGGCTCCAGCACCACTTCCAGCAATATTAGCTCCAGTATCTATATTTTGGAGAGAAAAAGTTGATGAAGAGAGTACGGTCACTTTATAAATACCATTTGCTGCCACGTTTGTTGTATGACCAAAGATAAGTACTTGATCTCCAGTAGAAAGACCGTGAGAAGTTTTTGTTATAACAATCGGGGTCGCATCAGTAGAGCTTGTGATTGTTTTTGGAGTTACTCCATCCAATATTGTGTATTCTTTAAAATTTCGTTTGCTCATGTTTTTAATTAAATTTTGTTAATTTATGACCTCATCCCAATCCCCCGTAAGGGACTGAGGGAGGTCGTAAAGATTAAGCAGCTGCCACGATTGGCCATAGCTTTCCTGATGCATCCGCATCTCCTGTGTAGTAGTTTTCGAAGAATTTCAAGTTTGTACCGGCTGTCGCGATTAATTCAGATGTAGTATCAAGTGATGCTACATAGTTGTTCTCGACGATTCCTGTAGAGGTAGTTCCGCTTCCAGTAAGGAAGATACCCACAGTGGCAGTCGTTGCTCCAACAACAATCAAACGATTGTTTGATATTCGGATGCTTGACATTATCTTTGAGGAAAGAGTAACGAAGTGCCCGACGTTGTTTGTTGCTGCCATATCACAGTAGTTTCCATCAATAATCACTCGAGACGCATTCCCAAGAATTGAGATGAAAGCGTTTGGTGAAGTAGCGAGCCCAAAGAATCGGTTATTGAGTACTCGAAGGCCATCTGCATCATTATCTGTCGATCCTGTAACAAGTACGCTCACGAAGTTCAATACTGAAGAAGTATCCTGGAATGTTGCCCCATCAAGCTTAAAGTCTTTAGCTGTACTAAGAGTGAATGCTGCTGCTACGTTTAGGAAGTTTGCTACAAACAAACCACCTGTCCATGTAACATTTGCTGCACTTACAGTGATTGTTGCTGCTGCTGCTCCGTATGTGAATGTTGGTCGATTAGAACCATGTCCAAGACATACGATATTAATTCCAGCAACATCGAGAGCAATGCTTGTAGATGTTACTGTCTCTGTGTGGCCTGGCAAAACATAGATAGTATCACCTGCGTTTGCAGTTGTAAGTGCGATTGCAGCATCAACTGTAGCTGCAAATAGAACCTTTCCAGCTGCATCCGGAGTAAATATTTCTGCGTACATATCTCGATTTGCAACACCTGCTGCACCGACGATGATTGCACGTCCTGCAAGCTGATTTGCAATTCGATCCGCTACCAATCTTCCAATACCTGCGTTTACATTAAATATAGACATTTTTGTTTGACGCTAGTAGTCCGCCGCCACCTAGAGAGATTTCTCTCTCATAACCCTATGCGTAATTAATTTTTAATAATTTCCTATCGGGACTGGAGTTGATTCTCGATATTTCGAGCTTCAACTTCAGCCCCGAAGGGCTTTGAAGTTAGGCTGTTGCGTCTCCTTTTGAGAAACCAATCCAACCAGCACCTGCAATAACAATCATCCAACCTGCTCGAGTACCGAAGTTCCAATCATCTGTTGAGAATTCCTCAGCATTTGAACCTGAAACTGGAGGAGCCTTCATATGTGGCTCTTCGTGCATACCCAAGTAAGCAGTTGACATTTCGCTTGAAGCAACTCCCCAGTACTTAGACTTTGTTGAGTCTGGAGCACCAGCAGCTGTTGTATCAAGTCGTGGCAATACAACGTCTCGGTATTTACCCTGGTAAGTGTTGATAACACTTGGGTTATTCTGAGTGTTGTTTGAAGTTGAACGTAGAGTTTCAGCTACAGTTCGGTTTGTGTTTGGATCATCAGCATGGAACAAGATGTCATCGTTGATAACAAGCTTCTCTCCGAACTGATTGAAGGTATTCTGCTTTCGCATTGTCTCCATAGCCTCAAGAGCTCCTGGTGAAAATTGTGGGTTGTTAGCAAGAATATTTCGGAATGTCTGTGAAGACGCTCGAAGGGTGTGAACAGTTGAACCAAGAGCAAGTGTGTCTCCGACAGTAAGATCTACTGTGTCACCATCTCGATCTGTGTATGAAGTAGATGCGAAGAATGTGAATCGGTGAGTAAGATCAAGGTCAAGTCGATTTACAGCAAGTTTTCCAAGGTTAGTTAGACGCTGGATAATTTCTGGGTATTTACCCTGAGATCGGAGTTCGTAAGAAATTCCGATATCTTTTGCAACACGGTACAAAGTACCAGTCTTTGAGTAACCCTGCTGTACGAATGCTCGAGAAGCTTGATCGCTTTCGCCTTTCTTTGAAGCGTATTCTTCAAGATCAATTTCTGAGAATGTTCGTGTGTTTCCAGTTAGCTGTGGAATCGCGACTTCTTTAAAAAGTCCTGACTGTCGAGCTAGTTGTGGTACAGACATGTATCCACGAGCCCAGAGAATCTGTGCCTGTGAAACGAAGTCTGAGAGCGCATTTATATTTAATTCCATAATGAAATAATGTTAATAATTAATAAGAACCGTTAATTTTCATGTAACCTCGAACCTTTCCTCCTACAACTTCTGTTACCAAGAACATCTTTGCTGTAGTTTCTGTCTGGTCAAGAGTACCAGCATCTGAGATACCGTACTCATTTCCAATGTCAGAAGTAGTAAATGTTCCACTTGTAGCATCACATTCCCAGACAACATGTCGTTCTGTAGGTACAATAACTGCAACTTTTCGAGCTGTTGCATAGTCTGCATCTGTAGAAGCGATTGTTTTCTTGATAACCCCAGCGAGAGCTGTGTCATCAGCATCGGCAACTCCAACAAGGCCAGAAGTCATCTCAACAAGAGTGTTCTTTGTGAACGCAGTTGAAGTTGTTACTGGTAGATAAACTGTCTTTGTCCCTCCACGATATACTTTAAAAGCCATTTTTTTTAATATTAAATTAATAAGTCCACTTGTTTTTTGACTACGGTTTCATTCCGCGGGATCCTCTTAAAAGGATCAGTGGGTTTTGTTGACTAGGGTTTTTCGTTCCCCGAACTGCCTTGTAAGCAGGAGGGGTTGATTCAGTGTAGTCGCTTGCACTCAATCAACCGCTCCCAACTACAAGAACAGCGATATCACAAAGATTTTAAATCTTTAATGATACCGCTGTTCTTCAGTAGGTACTTTCTATTTAGTTTTTCTTATACCTATATAATATAACTATATAAGTCAAACTTCAATGTGGATAACTCAGTCGAATGTCTGGAATTCAATAGTCCTCTTAATGCGATATGGTTCACCATTTCTCACATCAACAACTATTTCCCCCCATCGAAATCGATTTCGAATCCAATAGATAAGCTCTATCTCTTTTTGGGTTATGCCACCAAGAGAACTGAGATCTATCTTGTTATTAAGATTTTGGCTCTTCAGGTTTTGGTTCATTTTTAATACTTCTCAAGATCTTATCAGCATCCAATATTGATCTGAAAGCGAGTGGATTGTATCCAGGAACAAACTGTGAATCATCTTTTGTCCAAAGATAGTTTGTTGCTCGATCGTAAGCTGCTTCGAGTTTCTTCTTTGCTGTTTCGAGAACATAACCTCCATCAGAATATAGTACCCCGTGTTCGAGAAATAATTCAGCTATTTCAAGAATAAGCTTCTTGTATCGAGTCTCACGAACATAATTCCAATCATGTGGTTCATCCGAGACAAGCGCCTCAAAAGCGGTCTTTGGCATTATGTCATTTGGCAATACCTCGTCTTTGTAAATAACTTTTACCATTTCTGCACCCTTCGGAGTCTTCTCATCGAGGATAACTACTCCGGTAATTTCATTTGGACCAACGTATTTTATTTTTTCTTGCATATTATTTAGAAAGCATTAAGGAACCGAACATCTATTTTAATTTCCT
>CAZNUY010000005.1:0-44477 GCA_964576745.1 uncultured Candidatus Saccharibacteria bacterium
TCATACTAGAAGAAAGCAAAAAAGTTATGGCAAGTGGTATAGAAAAAGATATTTTGTCTCGCAAGCAAACTTTATTACACATTCTGGTCAAGTCTATGAAAGTTTTGCACCCATTTATGCCATTTATTACCGAAGAAATTTGGGCATCGCTACCTATTTCAAACAAAAAACTTCTACTCGTAGAAAATTGGCCAGTGTAGTAGAACCTATAGAAATATTCATAAAATAAAATAGGTCTGTCTTACTAGTGGCAAATATCTAGTTGCTAATGCCTAGGATCTAGTGGCTAGTCACTATTCTTATCCACAATAAATTGTATCAATTGGCAATATATAGGATACAATAGAGACATATGAAAGCATCTAATTATCATGTCGGTATTTTATTTATTATTTTAATAGTTATTCTTGTTCTAAATGTTGGTGTGAATGATGTAAAATCAAAACCACCTGCGTCTACTCCTACTCCAGATGCAACTCCGACACCTGTTGTCCCAGCGGATGGTGAACCGACTGCAACACCCGAACCTACTCCCACCGCAACTCCAACTTCCGAACCTACTCCTACCGCAACACCGGTGAAAATACC
The DNA here is from genome assembly GCA_964576745.1 of uncultured Candidatus Saccharibacteria bacterium. Lineage (GTDB taxonomy): Bacteria > Patescibacteriota > Minisyncoccia > Phycocordibacterales > PALSA-1337 > C7867-002. The sequence continues at coordinate 589 of CAZNUY010000005.1, forward strand.
TGCTACTCTCGATTCTTGGGCATGGTCTTCGAATATTGGATGGGTGGATTTTAGAGATATCGCTATAAATGAAAACAATGGACTTCTAAGAGGATATGGTTGGTCACCAAATATTGGTTGGATAAAATTTCATGATTTGAGTGATTATCCAAACAATGGTGCGCGAGGCAATCCTGCCCAGATGGACCTCAATACTGGTGTATTTTCTGGTTGGATCAGAGCATGTGCGGGTACTGTTGGTGGTGAAACTCCAAAAACTGGTGCCGATTGTCGGTCTATGGATTCACGTACTGATGGTTGGGATGGTTGGATTGAGCTTGCTGATGATAAGAAAAGCAATGATCGCGTACGAATGGATCTAAATACGGGTAAACTTTCTGGTTTTGCATGGGGTGGTGAAGTCGTAGGTTGGTTACAGTTTGGTGCAGATCATAAGCAACAAGATTTCAGCGGTCGTTGTGTCGGTTCATCAGATCAAAGAGGAGTGATAACATTTAACGCGTTGGCTTCCGGTGGATACGGAGATTATTGGTATCGATGGAATGGCGTTGGTAATTATTCAAAAGAAGCCAATAAATTAGTTATTCCTGTATCCAATAAATCTAGTGAAACTGCAACTTTGCAAATTATTGATATGGTCGACGGTAAATTGATCGAACCAGTTTGCCCAACTGTTGAAAGACGAGGTGGTACTATTCAAGGTTCTTGTACCATAAACGGAGTTTCAAATGGAATCCTTAATATGTTTGTTGGAGATACGGCAACGATTGCATTGAGTGGTGTTTGGGGCGGTAGTGGTGGACCATTTACGTACAAATTGGTCTTAGGTAGTCAGGTCCAGGATTATGTAAGCCCAACTACAAAGACTTTTGATGCGCCGTTTTCTGATCAAGTTTTTGTTCGCGCTACAGATAGACAAGGCATAATAACAAGTAATATTTCTTGTGGACAGATAAATGCGATAAATAGGGAATTGACTTTGAAGATTGGTCCGAATGGAAATATAGCCAATCTAAATGAATATAAAGTAAAAGTCGGCTCAACTTTTGGTTTGAAATGGATAAATACTTTACCGGCTTATTCCAATAATTATATCGACTCATCCAATAATCCAGATGGCTACACATGTTCGAGATCTGTTGCAAAGATTGATGGGGTAAATTGGGTAAATAGTTGGGAAAACAATAAAGATCAAAGTGGGAGTGTAAGTAATCTAAACACTAGTCAGGTGGGTAAGTATACATTCTCAATAAATTGCGTGAGTCAAAAATTTGGAACAAAACAAGCATCTGTATTGCTCAACGTAATCCTCTCGACAGTAGAAGAAATCTAATTATCCACATTTTTCATCGCTCTCTATATTTTATTAAGTTACAATATAGGTAACTGAGTTTTTGTGCTCATTTGTAATATCAATAATAATATCTTCATGATTCAAAAAATTAGATTTGCCTTTGCATCATTTGTTTTTGTAACGATTTTGTTGGTTGGTTTAAATGCTGAAGCATTTACAAAACCAACTGTTTCAATTCCGTCGGCTCCTACAACACTACAAACTGCGGCAATTCTTTACGCGAACATAACATCTGACGGTGGAAATGCTGTAACAGAAAGAGGTTTTAATTTAGGTCTTACAACTAATTATGGTGCAACGACATCAACCTCAGGTAGCTATACTACAGGAGTATACTCATTGAATGCCGTAGGTCTGAGTTGTGCTACAACTTATCACTACCGTGCCTTTGCTACAAATGCTGGCGGTACAGGAGTGTCTTCGGATTATACTTTTACGACATCTGCATGTTCCTCCACACCTGCTCCTACTCCTATAAGTAAAGCAACTCTTTCTGCACCTACTGCTACTTCTATAGACCAAACAACTACTACTTTCAATAGCAATATAACCTCAATCGGTGGTGCAAGTGTTACTGTTAGGGGCTTTGATTACGGCTTAACTTCAAATTATGGTACGACAGTTTCTACATCTGGTACATATGGAATTGGCGCTTTCTCACAAGATGTAACTGGTTTGACCTGTGGAACTACATACCACTTTAGAGCTTTTGCAACTAATACTGGTGGAACAGCTACTACTTCCGATCAAACATTTACGACTGTTGGCTGTTCTACAATTACTCCTGAGCCTACATCAATTGCAACACCAGTTTTAGCTGTTCCCACAACTTCATCCGTTGCAGATACCTCAGTAACTCTAAATAGTAACATTACATCAATTGGTGGAGGTGCTGTCACTGTCAGAGGTTTTATTTATGGTTTAACAACATCTTATACAGCAACAACATCTACCGCGGGTTCTTTTTCGACAGGAGCTTATTCAGCCAATATTACTGGTTTGACTTGCGGAACTACATATCACTACAGAGCTTTTGCAACCAATGCAGGTGGAACAACAAGGTCTTCCGATCAAACATTTACAACAAATGTATGTTCCACAGGTACTCCTGAGCCAACATCTGCACCTGTTCCGTCGGTTACAACTAATAATCCGACATCTATTTCGGATTCGTCTGCAGTTATGAACGGAAATATTACTAGTACAGGGGTAGCGGGTATAGAGGTTACAAGAAGAGGTTTTCAGTATGGTGTGGGTTCATTTTCAGAAATTATTTGCGAAGACGGTAATTTTAGTACAGGTGCATTTTCTCGTACAACTAATACCTCGTGTGGAGCTATTACTGCATCTGTATTGACGTGCGGTACAACATATCAATACCGGGCTTTTGCAGTTACTACAAATGGTACTGGATATGGAGCGCAGGGGACATTTACTACAAATGCTTGTACAACTCAAACTCCTGAGACTACTCCAGAACCAACACTTCAAACATCGACACCTACAGTCACTGATTTAACAGTTTCTTCAATAACTGGTACATCTGCAGTGCTAGGAGCGACTTTGGAATCAACTGGAAATTTGAATGTTACTGAGCGTGGATTTGCATATGGAAAAACGACAGCAATGAGTTCTACGACTAGTCAAACTAATGGGCCGTACCAGATAGGCACGTTTACTGCAACAATAAATAATTTGTCCTGCGGTACAACTTATTATTATCAGGCATACGCTGTTAACTCCAATGGTACAACTAACACTACTTCAGTATTTGATACAAGCGCATGTCCTACACCTACCCCAACTCCAACACCTACTCCCACACCAGTACCGGGTGTTTCCGTTGTAGCAAGTGCTTCAAATATTACTAGAAATTCTGTTACATTGACTGGTAATATTACATCAGGAACCGCGGATGAACGTGGTTTTGAGTACGGTCTAAATACATCTTATGGTACAGAAACAAAACAAAATGGATCTTATGGTACGGGGCAGTTTTCATTGAACATTACTGGTCTTACACCTGATCGAGTCTATCATTTTAGAGCTTATGCCAAGAATACTGGTGGTTCTGCTAGTTCAAGCGACTATACTTTTAGAACCAATGCTTCTCCGGGTAATCTTACAGGTTGGGCATGGTCTTCAAATATTGGTTGGCTTAATCTAGATTCGATTACTATAGATCAGGATACCGGTGATCTAAATGGCTATGCGTGGTCACCAAATATTGGTTGGGTCAAGTTTGGTGGATTGAGCGATTTTCCTGGCGGAGCCGCTCCTGGTGTAAATGCAAATATAAATTTTGATACGGGAGAAGTTAAAGGTTGGATTCGTGCTTGTGCTGGTACTGTCGGAGGCGAGACACCAACCACTGGTGCAACATGTGCGTCTATGCAATCTAGAACAGATGGTTGGGATGGTTGGATTGAGTTATCGGGTCAAAATCACGTATCTCTAGCTTCAGCATTGAAAAATAAGTTCTGGAACCGATGGGTTGCTAGTGCTCAAGGTACTCGCATGGAAGGTCTAAAATTAGACGTGGCTACAGGTATTGTTTCTGGTATGGCATGGGGAGGTCCTGTCATTGGTTGGTTGAACTTCAATGCAGATACGGATGCTTCAACATTGGTTCCTTTCAATGCATCATGTAGTGCTTTGAAGATCAATAATAGTCTCATTCGATTTACTGCAAGTCCAAGCGGTGGTGATGGTATTTATGAATATGCTTGGAATGGATCAGCAACCTTCGGTAATTCAAAAACCTTTGATAAGGCATACTCAGGATCCGGTGATACTTCTGTGGCTCTCAGAGTAAAGGAAGTAGGTAAAAATGAAATCTTAAGTCCTACTTGTAGTTATACGCAACCACCTGGTATTACAATTTCAAGGGTTCCTCCATGTTCTATCGATAAAACCGCTACTTTTGTAAATGAAAAAGTCAATTTCTCTGTAGGTGAACCAAGCCCTGCTGGTACATATAGATATTCCTGGATTACAGGAGATAAAGTTAATCCAGAAAGTACCACACGTGATTTCGAATATTCCTATGCATTTGCTGGTTCATTTGACGTGTCGGTTATCGTTAGAAATGTTTCTAACGGTACCATGAATACATTCTCTTGTGGCAATATCAATATTGGTAACAAAGAACTTAAGTTATTTATCGGTGCAAGCCAAAACGATATCAATGCAAAAGCTGAGGAAAATAAGAAGAATTATGTGACTAAAGTTGGTGATCCATTCGCACTTCAATGGGTAAATACGCTGGATAAAAAGACAAATGCTAATCCTGATGGGTATAATTGCACCGCACTTCTTGATAATGAGACTGATTCTTCCTGGTCTAATTGGTGGATTAATACGGTTGATGTTAATAATTCCGGAACTTCTCCTGATAAGACTACTAATCAGGTGGGTACATATAATATTGGTATTAGATGTACAAGCATAAGTCTGCCAGAGAAAACCGATACTGTTAAATTAAAAGTTATCAGTTCTACCGTTAAGGAAATATAAAAAGAAGGCCCTCGACGCTGGAGCGTCGAGGGTTTGTAGTGTTAGCCTTCGTTAGAAGGCCTCACCCTTGAAAAAGTGCATAATGCTCATAGGTTGAGCAATATTGACCATGATCGGTTCAGAACCGATCTGGACGCTAATCTGATGCGTCCACGTTCGAAAGTCTGGCGAACTGACCAGATCAACATCCGCCCCCCTTGGTCTGGAGATCTTGATCGCCGTAGCTCCGTGGAGCATTTCGAGTCGAACGTCCCCAAGGTTGTCGCCGTATTGGGTATAAGTGACAACCTGGCCAGCCTGTGATCGGAGAGTGAACCGACCCGGCTTCGATCCATCAGCGTACCAATTCCGAAGATAGAGGTACGTGGCTGTGGTCCACTCACGAGAACTCAGAGTCCTCCAGAGCGAAGACGGTTTCGCTCCAGTTGCGGTCCAGTCCAGCTCGGCGATGAGTCCGGGTTCGACCTCAACCTTCATGTTAATGCTGGCCAGTCGAGGTACACGGACAATGACCTGACCGTAGTCAATCTTGTCGTTGATCTCGATTGATGCAAGAATCTTGTCCAAGGTAACTCGTTCCACTGTGTCAACAGGATTGTACACTTGGAGCGCGAGACCGTTTCCTCTGTCTTCACCCACGACATTGTCGTTGAAGTACGTCACTGTGATGGTAGCGTACACTAACGAGTCGTGAGGAAGATCATTGGTCCTGTACTTTGCCCAGACTAGGGCGAATCCCGTACCTATGTCTTTGAGGCATTCGGCGTAGGAAGAAAAACCGTCAGCCCAGCGACCTGTGCTCAATTCACGCCGCACAGGCGTTTCGATTACGAGGCTGATGTGAACATTCATCGCCATGTTGTTCGTGGCGACGATGTAGTTCAACATCGCCTCTCGGCTCCCCATACCAGGGAGTTGTTCAGGAAGCTTAGACGGGCTCCCGTGAAGGACTCGACTTTGCTTCCAGTCGCCCCTGATCGAGGCGTCGGGATTTCGAACGTACGAACCGTCCGGAGTTTGAATGATGGGCGGGTCGGTGAAGACCCACTCGCCACCGGCGAAGGCCGACAGCGAAACCGAAACCAAGGTGAGCACAAGTGCCCACAATGCTTTCATTTTTTTCATAAAGTCTCCTAAATTGTTGTGTCAAAAGTCGTTACCGACCTTTGACGGTTGGTGCTCGCGAAGGACAACTTGCAGTTGTCAACGAGCTAGATTCTAGACCGATGATAACATGTTCAAGATATAAAGTCAAGTGTTTTAGGGCTATTTTTGGGGATAAAGGTCATGAAAATGACATTTTACATGCTTTTTATAGAATTTATGTGGTATAATGTGTGTCAAATTAAAATATGGCCAATATAGCTGATCAATATATTGAATCTATAGATTTAGATAATTCAACATTGCTCGTATCAAAAGATAAACTTGTAAATTACTTTGCAAAGTTTACACAATATTTAACTTGGCCATTTCTTTTTGTAATTTTCTATATATTTTTCAAAATTAAAATTTCCAATAGAGATGTATTTGATCGAGTTGATAGACCATTTATTATAATAGCCAATCACACTTCTTTTTACGATAGTTTTCTTTTTAGAATTATTCTTGGTATCAATACGCCACATTTACCTCTGCGCTTTATGGCGGTGAACAGTTTTGAAAGCAAATTTATGAATGCTTTTGCATATTTGGGAATAGTTGACTTTGTTTATTCACTATTTGGCGTTTTTACTGTTACTCTAGGATTAGGAATTGAAAAAAATCTTGAGAAGCCATTAAAAATTATTGAGGATGGTGGAAATATCGTCATATATCCCGAAGGTAGGATAGTAAAACAAGATGAAATTGGTCCATTCAAAAATGGTGCTTCAGTACTATACAAGCGAACGGGTGTTGAAGTAATACCTATTAGTATTCGCAAAATTAGAGGATTTAGTATTCGACCCAAAATAGTTATCAATGTCGGAAACAAAATCGAAATTTCAAGAAATAGATCAGTTGAAGATATTACGAAACAATTTAGAAATATGATAGTCAGTCTATATTCCAAATATTAATTTAGCCGATAGTTATTTTTACAACTCCAAAAACTTCCAGAAATTTTAATAAGACAGTACCAACGATTAGTAATAGAATACCGCCAAGACCAATGCATTCGGTAAAAAAAGCAATCATTTCTTTGTTGGGGGATTTGTCCATGAGCGAAATAACTATAACATAGTCTCAAGATTATTGAAGTAGTCGATCGGCAAATTGATAGTCGCAATCGTACCCGAGTCGCTTCCGGGTGAGTTGATAATTAATGATCCATGATGCGCTTGGATAATTGTCTTTGCTACCGAAAGTCCAATACCCATACCAATAGGATTCAGTAGTTTGGCTTTGTCTGACCTATAAAAATGGGAACTGTTCACTTTATTCAGATCATCCTGTGATAAACCTATACCTGAATCGGAAATTGTTATCTGACAACTTTCAGAATTTGATAATGCGGTTATATTGATATAACCATTAGGTTTATTATATTTAATAGCATTTTCTATTATGATAAGTAGTGCCTCATAAAGCTTACTTTTGTCTGCATTTATTGTAGGCCATGAAGAAGGATTTCTGTCGATGGTAAGGTGTATGCTCTTGGCATCAATGTCAAACTTAAGGTCTACTAAAATTTTGTCAATTAGATTTAGCACATAGAATTTCTCAGTATCCAGTAATTTTCTATTGTCATCGATCGTTGAAATATTCAAGAAATCATTGGTAATTTCAGTTAGTCTATCTAAATTTTGATCAATAGATATTCGTGATTTTTCATCCACATTTCGAAGATTATTTTTTAAACTCAGGAGTGGTGATCGAATGCTGTGCTGTGTAATCATTATGAATTGATTCTTTGTATCATTGAGTTTTTCAAGCTCACGTCTCGCATGCTTTTCAAGCTCAAAAGCCTTCCTTATTTCCTTGGTCTGTTGATTTACTTTTTCCTCAAGAGTATTGTTCAGTTCACGTAATTGTTCTTTTGTTCTTGCTTCTGACAGGACAGTTCTTATCAGGTAGGTAGCTATTAGTAGAAATACAAAGAAGGTCGCGATGTTCTGAGCTGTTCCAACCTCCGCCTTTACGAAAATATTAATAAAGTAGATGATCGTCATCGCAACCGCTAACATCTCTGTGATGACTACTTTGACGTTCATTTGCCTATAACGCATTATCGAATATCCAATAACAAACACCCAAATGGCGGAAGCTATGGGTCCGGTCCAGCTGACACCGTAGGTTTTAAAAGCTGGTAAAATTATATTTAAAAATAATGGTGGTATTATTCCAAGTAGTAATCCCCAAAACATAAATTTACTATTAAGATAATCGTATTTGGACTTAGCATATTTCTTTGAAATTCCAATGCGTGTCAATATGTAAATCCAGGAGCCTGAAAAAATAATTACGTAAGATGGATAAAAAATTCCAGGAATCCAACCCCACCTATCGGGAACCGCGATATTAAACATGCCAGAAATTATTAAATCAGAAAAAAGAATAATTATGCAATAAATACTACCAAATAAGGTACTCCTGAATAAAAGACGACTAGGAATTTTGGTGTCATGTGGATATGAGTGAGAAAAAAATATAAAACCGATGGTCGCTATTATACCTAAACAATGATTTATCTTTATTAGGATGAGAGGAATTTCACTGGATGTAATTGATATAAAGAAACCATAAGATAATGACCATAAAGCAACAATCATTGAAAAAAAGCAGAATAATCTTGATGATTTATTGTTACTTCCTATATATATAATTAAATCAAAGCTTAGAATTAGTATTGAAGTGGCCCATAGAAGGATTGTGTGGTAATCAATTTGTAGCATTGACCTATTATATGTTGATAATAATATGATTGTAAATGATATATAATGTATGCATGATTAGTCTTGAAGCTGTAAAAATGATCCTTGGAATTTCAGAAAATGTTCAGCTGAATCCTGCTGAAATGGCACATGATGTAGTCGTCACTTTTTTTCCAGGCCAAAAGTTGGCAAGTAAAAGGTTATTGAATTTTGCCAGTGAACTAGAGAATACTCTAAATAATATTGGTACTCGAATTGTGCCATTTGATTCTGTGTGGGAAGATGTACCAATAAAAAAAAGATTATTTAGATTAATGAAATATACACTTAACAATGTGCAATACGTTGTTAATAATATGTTGAAGATTCCTCAAAAATCTTTTTATATTCCAATGGATTCTATAAGGATACTTTGTTCAAAGAGGAAAATTAAACAAAATATCGTAGTTATATGTACTGGAGAGCAAGAAACATCTAAATTACCTATGCAATTCATTTCAAGTTTCAAAACTAATTCAATTGTAACATTGGTTGAGATTAGTGATGATATTGATATTAACACAGAATTCACAAGACATTTTAATGATTCGATGTCACTTTTTGCCTATCATATGACAAATATAATTATTGGTATAAATAGTAAGTATTGGCTGATGTATAATTTTAATGCATCACATCCTATTTATTCATACCCTGATCCTGAGTTTGAGGCACACATTCTCAAATCGCTTATACCAAAATTGGCAGCACCTATATCACCCCATAAGTTATCTGATTTTATTAGTGTCGATGACCAGTTTGATTATTCCTCACCTGAGATAAGGCATGCTGTTCAAGATCTTATCTTGGGTTCGAAAGAATTTGCGAAGACAAATCTGTATCCAGATGGAAAAACGATAGATAGTTTGCCATTTAGGGAAAATTTCCATAAACTGATCGGTAAGCTTCATCTAGATAATCGAAGTGGTATGAGTTTCGGCTATTTTGCATTTCAGTTACCAATAAAGCAAATTCCGGTACCAGTTTTATTAAGTGATTTTAGCATGTTACATCCGTCAGCATTCAAAACTAAAGATTATTTTACTGATGAACATGGACAAATATATATTATACACAAGACAAAAAATGAAGAAATTGTCTTAAAAATTAATGATGTCTGGGTATTGTCGATCAAATCTGGTGCAAATAAAACTAACTTTAATCCTAGTACGGATTTGATTAAAGTAGGATTATCAAAAGGCAGACTCATGATTCAATGGCCAAAAGGTTTAAGTTTTGATAATACCTACAAACCTTCATTTGATACAAAGGTCATTCTTGCACATGCTTTAGCTAATGCATTAGTGGCTCAAGTTGCTAAATACTACAATTATCACCACACATACACTAATAAAATTGAGCAATACGGGTATGCCATAAGTCACTGGCACGGATATTTTAACGAAGATTATATTATTCCTGGTATGATAGCGTACGGACATAGTAATTCTCATGTATCGTGTTCGTCTCCTCAGTCAGCTATCTATGCATTTCTTGGAAAATATAATTCAGTCATAAGTAATATACATTTAATTGATTCATATGTAGGTGATATTCATATTGAACCTCACCACGGCATTAATGTTTCCTATTCCTCACTTCTTGAACTGTCGAAGTACATATTAAAAAATCCATCTTCCACCAGACTCGGTAATACATATTTAAAATAAATGCCATCTATAGATTTTAATTACTACACAATTTCATTACTTATAGGCGCTTTTACAGCCTTAATATCTGGTTTTGTTGTATTAAGCCATAATGTAAAGAAATTAGAGAATCAAGCTTGGTTTGCGTTAACGATGTGTACGGCAATTTGGAGTTTGGGATATTTTTATATGACTATCTCGTCTACGGTAGATGGTGGATTAATTGGAAATTGGATATTACATTATGCCGCCATATTGATACCCATTTGTTATTATATATTAGTATTAATAATTACAAATACTCTCGAAATACATAAAAGGCGAATTCTGTTTTATTCTGTATTGGCTATTTTATTTTCCGCAATTAATTTGCTCCCATCATTTATATTAACAGTTCAACCAAAGGTAGGTTTTAATTTTGCACCAGTTCCAGGACCATTGTATATATACTTTTTTATATACTTTGTTTTAATTGTTGGCGACGGACTAATTACAACCTTACTAGCAATTAGAAAGTCGGAAAACAAAAAGATAAGGAATAGATTATTATATACAATCATCTTTACAATTGCTGCGTCAATCGGCGGTGGAAGTGTTTTTGCTACCACGTTTATATCTATAATACCGCCATATCCGATAATACTTTTTTCTATATACCCGGCAATAAGTGGCTACGCAATTCTTAGGTATCAACTATTTAATGTTCGCGTTGTATCGACTCAGATTTTTCTCTTTTCCTTATGGTTATTTATCTTTGTAAGGATACTTTTATCTGGATCAATTCAAGAGCAAATACTAAATCTTGTTCTATTAATTATTACATTTGTGCTCGGGTTACTGCTTAATCAAAGTATTGTTAAAGAAGTCGAATCTCGCGAAAAGATTGAGTTGTTGGCGAAGGATTTGGAGAAGGCAAATGTAAGGTTAACGGACATCAACCGACAGAAGTCGGAGTTCGTCTCGTTTGCAACACATCAATTGCGTGGACCACTTACAGCGATGAAAGGTTATGCATCGTTATTATTGGAAGGAGAAATGGGTGCGATAAACCCAGAAGTAAAAAACGGCATTATGAGAATATCGGACTCAGCAAACACGCTGGTTAACATTGTGAACGATTATTTGAACATTAGTAGAATAGAGCTGGGTGGGATGAAATACGCATTTGAGACAATTGATCTCAAAAATCTGATCGAAGATTTGGTGGCAGAACTGAAGCCAAACATAGACAAAACAGGAGTTAAGTTTTCATTTACTCACGAGAGTGGTGTTGACTATAGGACTACTGCAGACCGCGACAAGCTTAAGCAGGTATTTGCAAATATTATTGATAATTCATTGAAATATACACCTCAAGGATCGATCTTCGCACATTTGTCTTTAGATAAGATAAAACACAAATTTGTATTTACCATTCGAGATACTGGTGTGGGTATTGCTCCAGAGACATTGCCTCATCTATTCCAAAAGTTCTCTAGAGCCGAGAATGCAAGCAAAACAAACATTCGTGGAACCGGCCTAGGTCTCTATGTTGCAAAAGAGATGATCGAAGCGCATCACGGCACCATCAGAGCCGAATCAAAAGGAGAGGGTAAGGGATCTACTTTCATCGTTGAGCTTGAGCCATTCGTGAAGGCTTAGGATCTGTCATGTGGCAGTTTTGTATTTGGTTGAGAGGTTGACTCAACTATTTCGGTTAAAGGTGCTGTGGGGTAGTAGTGCAGAATTTCAAAATTCGTCACTACATTTAGGTGTAGTGCTCTCAGAATAAAAAAAGATGCCCCCGTCGCCGAAGCGTAGGGGGCATGTGTTAGTCATTACGATCGCTGGGTGGCAAACTTGCTCCCACTCCCCACTCGCGTCTACTACTGGGTTTACGCGGTCTCCCAATATGGCGTCGACAACGACCGTTGTTGACTGGAATGATAGTATCGGCAACGGTAACTACGGTAAAAACCGATACGATTCCATTGAGCCTTAACTCCAGCTGAGGCTGAAGAACATTACTAGTAGTTTCGCCGGGCATGGTTCACCTACCTTCCTCTTGAGGGTTTACCTTACCGACATCTGGTGAAATATTATATTACCTCAAAAGCCAAAAGTCAAGCCGAGTCTTGAGCTTGTGGATAACGTGTTTTACGGATTTTATTGACAAGTCAACTGCTATCTACTTACCAGCAATCATCACCTCGACGATCGCCTTCACATCATTGCCATCAGCATTGCCGGCTAATTCTTTCATTATCATACCCGTCAATTTGCCAGCTGACTTTGCATCTAGAGGAGCTCTTTTGAGCATATCACTGGCTATTTTTGAGGCAACAGCACGTATTTCCTCGACTGAAGCTGACTTTGGTAGGTAGGTCTCTAATATTTTGAGCTCAGCACGTTCTTTGTCGGCGAGATCGATTCTTTTGCCTATCTCGAACTGGCGAATAGAGTCATGACGTTGTTTGACACTGCGTTTGATGAGGGCAAGAGCCTTGTCGTCTGGTAAGAACTCCGAATTTGATGGAGTCTTTTGAGCCAGAATTTCATTCATAAATAATGCATTTAGACCACGGAGTGTATCTAGTCTCACCGTGTCTTTGGCTCGCATAGCTTCTACTATTTGATTTTTGATATTTTGATGAATTGTCATATTCATAGTGTAACTTATTTTTATAATATTACATAGCAAGTATAAGTCCACGCGATTGATGTTTGAGGTTGGACGTGAGTCGAGATCATTTCGTTTGCTCTCTTTGGTACATCATTGTAAACTGTGTCAATGGAAATCTTTCTTATTATTTTAGTCATAATTTTGATTGTTGCAAACCTTGTCTTTGTTTTTTACACGATCAATGCTCGAAATTCCAATAAGGACAAAAAAGAAGATACTCAAGGGCTCAATCTTATTCTCCAGCAAATCAATGAAATGAGTCGAACTGTCGAGAGGAAAGTAGGTGATCTCACGAAGACAGTGGATTACAAAGTAGATGGACTTACAAAGTCTGTTGACTCCAAGATAGGGGAGTCATCGAGGAATATGCAGGAGTCTATGCGTTCTCAGCTCTCAGAGTCATCTAGGTTGATAAAAGAGATAACAAGTGAACTAGCTCAAGTCAAAGAAATAGGCAAACAGACTCTAAGTTATTCAGATCAATTACAAAACTTGCAAGACATCCTCAAAAATCCAAAACATCGAGGCATCCTTGGTGAGTATTATCTCGAGACCTTGCTCAGAAATGTTCTCGCCCCCGGTCAATATCAGATGCAATATCCATTTGCAAATGGAGAGATAGTCGACGCGGTTGTATTCGTCAAAGACAAAATAATACCTATTGATTCAAAATTTTCGTTGGAAAATTACAACAAGCTTTCGGAAGAAAAGAATCCTGTAGAAAAAGAAAAATTAGAAAAAGCCTTTGTAGGTGATCTCAAAAATCGCATAACTGAAACTTCCAAATATATTCGCCCAACCGAGGGTACGATGGATTTTGCATTTATGTTCATACCGCATGAGGCGATATATTATGACCTCTTGGTCAATAAAATAGGTGCTATTACCGAAGAGACAGACAATTTGATACAAAGAGCGGCCAATAAATACAAAGTAATAATAGTTTCGCCAACTTCATTTATGGCCTATTTGCAAACGGTTTTGCAGGGTTTGAAGGCTCTACAAATAGAGGAGACAGCAAAGGATATTATCAAGCGTGTTTCCGAGCTTGGAACACATCTCAAAAAGTATGAAGAATATCATGGCAAACTAGGAGTATCACTGTCGACTGTGGTCAATCATTACAACAATTCAGGTAAGGAGTTGAAGAAAGTGGACAAGGATGTGTTACGTATAACAGGGGAGACACCAGGATTGGAGGTAGAGATGCTCGAAAAGCCTGAAAGTGAGGAGGTCTAGATAATTGCGTCCCATAGTAAAGATAATAAGTAAATCATTTGCTTGACATATAGCTACAAATCTGCTATTATATACAGTAAACAGCTCTTTGAAACCGGATACAACTTTCGGTAATAAGGGCAGAAAATGGAGGAATAAGTGAGCATTTTCATCGTTAGTTTGGTGACTCTTTGGTTTGTGGCGGCCATCGTCCTTGGTAGTCAGATGGTAAGAATTTGGCGCCTCGACTTTGCCAAGATTGGGGCGATGACTATCGCTCAGGTATACAAAGCTTCACGACGGCGGTTAATTGTCATGTCTGTAGCCTTGGTCATGCTGTCGTGGCCACTGTGGCTCGAAGTCACCCTCAAGGATTATGCCGTTTTTCGAGACGGCAAGTTGGTTCAAGTGTTCGACTCTGGAACAGTAATGTTTCAGAGGACATGGGACACTGCTGTTATCGGGGCAAAAGTTACCGTTTTATCATACGGAGAAATCCGAGCAGGTAATACATTTGAAATGCCGTGCCCTGGCGATGGTTCGACAGCTCACGTTGTCGTAATTACTATTGACGGCCGAAATGGTCGTGACGACATCATTAAGAGGTTGGAATATTGCCTCAATAGTGGTGTGAAAGAGGATATGCGTTGGCACGTGCCCTCTATTATAGTCAAGCGCATCGTTGAAGGAGATCCTTCCGAGTTCGCTGCGATATGTTCGGCGGGACGTAAGTTGTCTTTCGAAGATAAAGGGGGTGAGAAAGACGGCACCTCTCGTCTCAAGGCAAAACGCGCGCTTCTCGAAAGTGCCGAGAATATCTCCGAGGACCTCTGGTCCCGCTTTGGGATCAGGATCATCGACGTCGACTATCGATGACTCGAGTACTACAATCAATCGGTTTGGGCCACCAAAAGAGCCCGCATCCCCGTTTGTATGTTTTAGAACGGGGACTCAATAAGATTTGCGAATCTCGTACATCTTTAGAGTAAAAAGGTACATTACAATAGACAACATGCGCAATATCAGTCTAGATATTGCGTAAAATAAGAAAACCTGTATACTATGTCATACTATGGAATTTGCAGTAATAGAAACAGGTGGCAAGCAATACACAGTCTCCAAGGGCGACGTTATTTCTATTGAAAAACTTTCTGACACAAGTAAAGAGGGTGACAAGGTTGTTTTTGATAAAGTCGTACTCGTAGATGATGGTAAGAACACCAGTATCGGCACTCCTTATATCAAGAACGCTTCAGTCAAAGCTACAATCACAAAGATTGGCCGTCTCCCAAAAGTTACCGTTGTTCACTACAAACAAAAGAGTCGCTATTTCAAGAAAAATGGCCACCGACAACCTTTTGTTGAGGTCAAGATTGATTCTCTAAACTAATCTACCGAGGTGCAACCTTGGCGTTGAGCCCTAATTTCTATTTTTTAGGGCGAATTTTATCGTCTCGCTATCTGCGTACTCGAGCTCGGCACCAGTCGAGAGGCCCCTGCCTAGAACAGAGATTTTTGTATGATTTGTATCGATAACTTTGACTAGTGCCTCTTTTACAATGTCAGCAGTATTGTCTCCATCAGGGGTAGTATTGAGAGAGAGGATGATTTCCTTAATATCCTTTAGGCTTTTTATATGATGAAGCAATGCTTCGAGACGGATGCGTTTTTCTGGTTCTTTGTCCAAAATGGGGATAGTTCCTCCCAAGATAAAGTACATACCATTGTATGCTCGACTTTTCTCGATTGTCTCAAAATCTGAGTCCCGGGCAACTATGAGGATAGTCTGAGTATCTCGATTTTTGTCGCTACAGATATTGCAAAGATTTTTTCCATGAGATGGGGTAGTGAATAATCTATGACAGCTACTACATTCGAATGTTTGTTTGCGAACTTCTCCCAATAAGTGAATGAACTCACTTACAGTAGAACTTGGTCTACTCAAAATATAATAGACAAAACGCCTCGCCTGTCTTGGGCCAATGCCGGGGAATTTTGCAAATATTTCTTCTAATTTTCTAAAGTTATCCATATATTTACTGAGGCGCAGATTTACAGAGGTGTCACCTCTGTAGTTAGCCTTCGAAACCGCCAAAATCTGCTTTGTCGATAGACATGAATGTTGTCTTCTTACTATCGAAGTACAGTTTGACTACACCTGTCGGACCATTTCTGTGTTTCTCGATCATTATCTCTGCTTCTTCTTTGCGTCCACCTTGATCTTGGTCAGATTCACGGTGTATGAACATCACCACGTCAGCATCCTGCTCGATAGAACCAGAATCGCGAAGATCGGATAGTCGTGGTTTGCCTCCACGTTGTTCTACCGCACGAGATAGCTGGGATAGCGCCAAGACAGGAACTTCGAGCTCGCGTGCGAGATTTTTGAGGGATCGAGATATTTCGGTAACCTGCTGAACCAGATTGTCACTATGACGAGTATTTGTAGGCAACATCAACTGGAGATAGTCGACAATGATCAGTCCCAGACCTTTTTCATTTTTGAGACGTCTTGCTACTGCACGCATCTTTAGGATATTGTTGCCCGGAGCATCATCGATATATATGGGTGCATCAGAAAGTCTGCTTATAGCATCACCGATTGATTTGAAATCGGCTTCTACGGACAAATTGTGACCAGTACGAATCTTCCATGAATCAACTTGAGACTCTGCTGCAAGCATACGATCGACAAGTTGTTGTGAACTCATCTCTAGAGAAAATATAGCCACTGGCACTTTGTGGTTGACTGAAGCTTTGCGAGCAATATCTAGAGCAAGGGAAGTCTTACCCATAGAAGGACGGGCGGCAAGAATGATAAGATCAGACTTCTGGAAACCAGAAAGTTTGTTATCTAATTCGCTAAAACCAGTAGGTACTCCACGTAATTCGTCTTTTGTTTTGTGCAAATGATCCAATCGCTCCCAAGCTTCATGCAATGTATCTTTGAGAGCAATGAACTTGTGTGATCCTGTCTTATTGGTGACGTTATACAGGGCTTTCTCTGCCTTTTCGAGAAGTTCATGAAGATCTGAATCTTCATCATAGCCAAGTCCAGAAATCTGCTCGGAAACTCTCAACAATTCACGCATACCGTGCTTTTTTTCGACTATCATTGCATAGTGGTCGGCATTTGTTGATGATGGTACAGAATTTATGACTTCACTCAAATATGCCATACCACCAGTCTGCTCTAATTGCTCTTTTTCTTTGAGTCTGGCTGATACCGTCAGAATATCGATAGGTGAGCCTTTTGTGTGAAGTTCGAGAAGTGTAGACCAGATCATCCTATGTTGATTTGAGTAAAATGAACTTTCGGCGACAATATCCACGATATCGTGCATTGCCTCACCACGAATCATAATGGAACCCAAAAGAGCTTTCTCTGCCTCTAAAGAGTGTGGAGGAATTTTTAGATCCTTTGTTTTGAAATAAGGGGAAGCGGTTTCCATAATTCATCGTATTGTATCATGTACCCAATATTTGTATTGTCTATAATGAAAGGGGAAAAACAGTGGAAAACTTCACTGTAAAATTATTTATTTATTTTATATTGTGATAGTATAGTATTATTATCATATTATTCTACAAAAAATGTCGACAACAGCAAAAACGGGAGTAGCTTTAGTAATAATCTTGGTTCTATTGGTTATAGGTTGGATAATAGTATCTGATAAATCAGTAAATGAAGTTCCTGTAGATGAATTTGCTGAAGTAACAATAGCTCCAACTCCAAGTCCAAAATTACCCAATACAGCTGGGACGGGTATGAGTACTGAGACAGATACTTCAAATGAAGCCTTGGATACCGATATAAAGGCCGTTACCAATCAACTTAATGATCTCAATGCAGACAATGCTATTATAGATCAGAGCTTAAAAGAAGTAATATAAATATAAAAATGAATAAAATATTATTAAATTTGCTTGTGCTACTCTTGATCTCACCAGTTTCATTGGCGAATGCACAAGAGCGCCCTACTACAAGCGACAATCGTGATGAAGTTAAAGCTAGTCTAAAATCAGATGCCGGTGAAAATATCACTGATGATTCAAAAAAAATTCAAAGAGCAAAAACTACAGCTGATAAAATTTTGGATCAGAGAATAGAAAACCTCAATAAATTGAAAGATCGGATTGCTCAGTTTAAAAACGTAAATGATAACGATAAAACATCGATATATACAGTAATTTCAAATGTTATTTCAGATTTAAATTCACTCCGAACTGCAATCGAAAATGCTACGTCTACAGATCAGGTCAAGCAATTGCGTGAAATGGTGAATAATAACTATCGAGTTTATGCTTTGATAATGCCCCAACTTAGTATAATCGCATCTGCAGATCGAATAATAACAACAATCAGTATGCTCAGTATTGTAACTTCAAAAATTGAGATTCGAATTGGTGCTATTGCTACAGGAACAGATATCACTTCAGCAAATTTAGCTTTGGCCAATAAGACACTGCAAAACATGAAAGATAAGCTAATTCAAGCTCAAACTGATGCTCAATCAGCAGTTAGCTTGGTAGCACCACTTGTTCCTGATCAGGGAGACAAAGCAGTAGCCGATTCCAATTTAAAAATCATGAAAGATGCTAGAGCCAAAATAAAGTCTGCCCAAACAAGCATTGTTGGTGCAAAAAAGGATGCTGAAACAATCACAAAGATACTAGCAAAAGAAAGGAGGGTTCAGAAAACTGCGACGACTACTCAGTTAGAAAACATTAAACAAGATCAAAAAACAGATCGCTAGCCAAGCATTATAGATGTTTTACAAAAAAGTTTTAAAACCAATATTCTTTTTATTTGATCCAGAATTTGTACATGATTTCATGACTAGTTTTGGTTCCTTGTTAGGGAGGTATGCTTTAGGTAGAAAAGTTACTGATATTGTTTATGGTTATCATGGTAAAGATATATCTAAAATTGTTGATGGTATTCGATACAAGACACCTTATTTATTGTCGGCAGGTTTCGATTACAACGGCCATTTGAGCGAGATACTACCGAATATAGGGTTGGGAGGAGAAGAAATCGGCTCAATAACCGCAAAACCTTGTAATGGGAATCCAAAACCACGCTTGACTAGACTACCGAAATCTAGAAGCATCATCGTAAACAAGGGACTTAGAAATGACGGAGTTGATGTTGTGATTGATAGATTGAAAAGATTATCTAAATCTGATTTTGTTAAGGGTGTCTCAATTGCCAAGACAAATTGCAAGGATGCTTCCACTGTTGAAGGGGCGATAGAGGATTACGTTTATTCTTTTAAACGACTTAATGAAGAAAGTGTAGGAGATTATTATACTTTGAATATTTCATGTCCCAATGCCTATGGTGGTGAAGCCTTTATTACTGCAAATCTGTTAGAACAATTGCTAGAATCGATAAAGAAAATACCATGTTCCAAACCAATTTATGTAAAAATGCCCATCAATATACCTTGGGATCAATTTTATTCACTACTCAAGATTATTGATAAATTTGGTTTGCACGGAGTAATTATTGGTAACCTTAACAAAGATTACAGTTATCTTGATTATAGAAATGAAGCCCCAGAAAAATATTGTGGTGGTATTTCGGGTAAGCCATGCTCACAATTATCTACCGAACTTATAAAAAAGACTCGTCAAATTTATGGTAAAAGATTTACAATCATTGGTGTAGGTGGAGTAATGTCAGAGAAAACTGCAAATGAAAAGTTTGATGCTGGTGCGGATCTAATTATGCTAATAACCGGACTTATTTATGAAGGTCCGGGCCTGATAAAAAGACTTTGCAACGATTATGGGAATAGAATATAAATATTTCATATTGTTTTTTGTAACAAAAGACCTGCAAGAGCAGGTCTTTTGTTAAGTAGTTAGTTGCTTGGTATTGACTAAACCTTGAGTGACTCTCGGAGTCTTGACTCATCGAAGCCGACCACTATCTCACCGTCTAGTTCAATGACGGGTACTCCCATCTGACCAGTCTTTTCGATCATTTCTTTTCTTCTTGCAAGATCGGTAGCAACATTGTGCTCAGTATACGTAATACCGTTCTTCTTAAAAAAATCCTTTGCCAAATTGCAATAAGTGCAGCTTGGTGTGGAATATATTGTTACATTCTTCATTAGTATTTGTTAATTATTTAATTGTTTGTAAAAAATAGATACAATGTATCTCTTGCAGTCATACTATCACGGCATGATATACTCTAGCAATATGCAATACGTTCATTTGTTTTCTGCTCTGATAAATCAGATTGAAGCAATTATAATCCAGAGTGGATATTTCATCATTTTTGCAACTACCATCTTTGAGGGTATTCCATTATTGGGCATGGTCATACCTGGACATGTGGCAATTTTGGCAGGTGGTTTCGTCTCAAGATTGGGTAGCTTAAATCTGTATTGGGTATTAAGTATTGCATTATTTGGAGCTTTAGTCGGCGATTATATTGGTTTTTGTATAGGCAAGAAGTACGGTATGAATTTTATAAAACGCCTTAGACCTTATATGTTCATCTCTGATTCACAGCTTGATAAAGCAAACAATCTACTTGCAAAGCATACTGGCAAAGCTTTGATTATCGGAAGATTCACACCTGCAACAAGGGCTCTTATGCCATTTTTAGCCGGAAGTACACTTATGAATTACGGACGTTTTTGGTTTTTCAATATAACCGGTGGAATAGCTTGGGTTGTAAGTTCGGTTATGATTGGCTATATTTTCGGTTCTGCATACCACGTAGTTTCTGGTTATATAGGTAAAATGATCGTTTTTTCAATAATAATTTCTGCAATTGCTATTTGGGGTTATAATTTTATCAATATACGCTATCATATATTTCGCAGATACGAATTATTTACTTTAATTCTGAATATAATATCAATATTAACTTTTGCCATTATATTAGAGAAGCTCATTGATGGATCCTTTAAGCTAAGTTTTGATGTTTGGGTTAATCTTGTCATGCAATCATTGAACGATCGGTATGGCCTGGTATCACTATTTGCAACAATAATCTCATCAATTGGAAGTGTTTACGTAATGGCTATTACGGGACTAACGTTATCGCTATATTTTGTGTATAAGAAAAAATGGCGCTCTTGTGCTGTATTTTTTATTTCAACCACAATGACAGCGGTCCTTTCAGGTTTACTAAAAACATATTTTATGAGCCCAAGGCCAGTAAACTCAGTCGTAACATTGTTAGATCCAAGTTTTCCAAGTAGTCATGCTTCGATGGCGACAGCAGTACTTTTTGCCATAATATACATATTTGCTCCGACGATTAAGTCGTGGATAAAAAGAGAAACTATGATCGTTATTTGTGTAATTGGTATAATTGCAATTGGTATAAGTCGACTTATCTTGAATGTACATTGGTTTTCAGATATTATCGCAGGGTGGTCAGTTGGTATTTTCGTAGCTACTGGGTCAGTTATTTTGGTAAAATACATTAGTGAATTATTAATTAAGAAAAAATATGTATAAAGTTGTTTTAATTCGTCATGGTGAAAGTCTTTGGAATAAGGAAAACCGTTTTGCTGGGTGGGTTGATGTTGATTTGAGCGAAAAGGGTATCGAGGAGGCGCATAATGCTGGTCGAAAGTTGAAATCTGAAGGTTACAGTTTTGATTTGGCGTTTACCTCATATCTCAAGAGAGCTAGTAAGACTCTAAATATTGTTCTAGAAGAGATGGCTTTAACTATTCCAATAGAGAAGACCTGGAAATTAAACGAAAGACATTACGGATCTCTACAAGGGTTGAATAAATCAGAAATGGCAACCAAATATGGCGAAGATCAAGTCAAAAAATGGCGTCGCGGTTATGACACTGCCATTCCACCACTTTCAAAAGATGATCCGATGTATCCGGGAAACGATCCGTTGTACAAAAATCTAAGACCTGAAGAGATACCACTTTCCGAGAATTTGAAAATGGTGGTTGAGCGCGTTGTGCCGTATTGGAATGCGGAAATTGTGCCAAAAATCAGAGATGGTAAGAATATCATTATTGCCGCATCTGGCAATAGTTTGCGCGCTTTGGTAAAACACATTGAAAATCTTAGTCCCGAAGAAATTGTTGAGTTCAATATGCCAACGGCTATTCCATATGTATACGAGCTCGATAATGATCTAAAAGTGATAAGGAAATATTTCTTAGCCAGTAATGAAGAACTGAAAAAAGCCTTGGAGACAGTAGCAAATCAAGGCAAGGCAAAATCATAGTCAGTATAGAGTTATTATGTTCTAATTTGTATCATTATTACATCACGTCGTGGAAGTACCTTTTTTGGGCGTTATATCACACTATACG
This sequence comes from uncultured Candidatus Saccharibacteria bacterium, assembly GCA_964576745.1. Taxonomy (GTDB): domain Bacteria; phylum Patescibacteriota; class Minisyncoccia; order Phycocordibacterales; family PALSA-1337; genus C7867-002. The sequence goes on from CAZNUY010000005.1 coordinate 23,196, forward strand.
TTGACGAAGTGTCAAATTTCTAATTTATGCATAAATTACTCTTTACGCGAGATACAATATTAGTCGCGGGAGCTAATCAACCTGCATTTTAATAAAATGATCAATCACAAGCCAGAAACCAAGCCAGTACCTCCTGTTACTCCTCCTCAAACTCCTCCAGCAACAGCGTAGTGGTAAAAAGAAGACCCCATAAGGGGTTTTCTTTTTATAAAATACAGTATTGTTACCAAATTTGAACAAACGAATTGTTTATATGCAATAAGACCCGCCGAAGCGGGTCATATTGCCATAAGGTTCTATAGGAGAGAGTATCCGATAATTTAAGGTGGTTGTCCTGGATTAGGCGAGGCTAATCGTTGCGGACTCCTTGTATATTTTTTAGGGATCTTCTCCATACGGAACCATTATCATTGTGACGCCCATCAAACTTATTAGCAATAGAGAATAGTGAAGAACGACCTTAACAATATGTTCATAAGACGCAAATTATTGGGGATAACTTTATTAAGTTACAAATATTGACATAGTGTCAAGTGTCTTTGTTCTGGTTGCATTGATTCCAGCGGGTGTACTCATCACATCTGAGACCTACGGCATCCTGAATATTTATTTAACTAACTATTGTAAGAAAGCTTTTCTGCCAGGATAGACAGCTTTGGTTCCCAATGCTTCCTCGATACGCAATAATTGGTTGTATTTTGCTGTACGATCAGATCTAGACAGCGAACCAGTCTTTATCTGGCCAACACCAGTACCAACAGCAAAATCTGCAATAGTCGAGTCCTCGGTCTCTCCTGATCGGTGTGAAATTATCGAAGTGTAATTGGCTTTTCTAGCTAGAGCGATGGCGTCCAATGTCTCAGATACTGTACCGATCTGATTTAGTTTGATCAAAATGGAATTCGCTATATGTTTTTCAATGCCTATTCCAAGTCTTTGAATATTTGTCACAAATAAGTCATCTCCAACTAGTTGAATTTTGCTACCAAGTTTTTGAGTTAATAATTGATATCCACCCCAGTCATCTTCTGCCAAACCATCTTCAATTGAGATAATAGGATACTTGGAGACAAGACTTTCGTACCAGGAAACCATTTCTTCTGCAGATAATGTCTTACCATCACGAGCAAGTACATATTTGCCATCTTTGTACAATTCGGTAGCGGCAACATCCATAGCGATTGCGACTTGTTTTCCTGGCTCATATCCAGCACCTTTTATAGCCTCCATGACCATTTCTAGAGCAGATTCGTTGGATTGCAATGATGGGGCATATCCTCCCTCATCACCAACTGTGGTTGCGAGACCTTTGCTGTGCAAAATCTTGCGCAACGAATGAAAGACTTCAGTTCCGGCTCTCAAAGCCTCCTTGAATGAAGCGAAACCAATAGGTACCACCATAAATTCTTGAACATCGGAAGCGTTTTCTGCATGTTTACCACCGTTCACAATGTTCATCATAGGCACTGGAAGTTGCATTGCTATTTTTTTACCGGCAAGTTTGTTGAAATATACAGACAGTGATTTCTTTGAGCTCTTTGCGCAAGCGTGAGCGAATGCCATAGAAACTCCCAAGATTGCATTGGCACCGAGTTTACCCTTGTTTTGAGTACCATCTAATGCGATCAATGTTTCATCGAGCTTTCTTTGATCGAATTCTTTACGAACAATTGCCTTTGAAATAATCGTGTTTACATTGTTTACAGCTTTTTGGACACCTTTACCACCATATCTACCAGAATCACCATCACGAAGCTCAACAGCTTCATGACTACCAGTGGATGCTCCCGAGGGAACTGCAGAACGACCAAAAGAACCGTCACTTAGTGTTAAATCAACTTCGATGGTAGGATTGCCCCTTGAATCAAGGATTTCTCGTGCGTAAACTGATTTTATCTTTGCCATAAATATTCATTCAAAATAATAGTAATTGTTTGATTATAATGGGTAATGTGTATTTTGGGCAAGTTAAGATTTCTTTATGTCGTCTATTGTTAGAATTGGCAATAATGCAGAGAGAACAAGAAGACCTATTACAACAAACATATATTGAGTGTCGAAGAAGTTTAGACCGACTATCATTATTCCAGAACTAAAAAAGAATGATGCTGGTCTAGAAATACGAAAAGCACTAAGTATTTGTGAATCTGTTGCATGAATCGATTTGAATAAATATGTCTCAATCATAATTTCTCCCATAGACGCCCCTGTTCTTGTAACGAAAAAAATCATAGCCCACAAGAAAAGTATTTTTAATGAAATAATGGAAATCAAAATAGTTGAGAGCCCCATTATTCCAAAACCAATAGCCATGATAACTTTTTCTCCATATCTATGATCTGATAATTTGCCCAAAGGATATTCAAATAAAACAAAAGGTAAGAGCATAATAACCAAAATAATTCCTATCTCTTTCCAGTCGAAACCAATAACTTTATTAAGATATATTGGACTATATACAACCATCCAAGAGTAGAATATTTGAAGTACTAGGTTGATATAATAAAGTTTCGAAAGGTTACTGTTTTTGAGAATGTCTTTTATTAGATACCATGGTGACGGATGACAATAACTCGGGTCATGAAAACGATTGAAATTCCTATATACGAGATATAAGAGAGGGAATAATATTGCGAGTGAGGCGAGATAAGTATTGCGATAACTACCTGTGTCGCTGATTAAAATTGATCCCAAAAGTGGTCCCATGACCCAAGCGATATTTATACTAGTCATGTATAAACCACGAATAGTACCAACACTATGTCCGTTCGAATAACCCTCAAGAAAAATATCCAGACAGTAACCAATAATAAGAGATACTGAAGATTGAATAATAAATAATAACGCTAACCAAATCGGAGAGGTGCAAGCTACTAATCCATAAAAAATTGCTATCTCAAATATTATAAGTGCAAATATTGTGTGGAAATTTCCAAATTGACGAATTACGTATGGAGCTAAAATAAAACTAAAGATAGATAATGCGGCGCCTGCCATATATATTAGTCCGACAGTATTTTCATCTGCAAAAAGGCTGAGAAAACTCGAATTGGAGTATGCTGGTATAACGATGTGCAGGGTAAATATAAATCCGATAATCGCTATCGTATATATAACATGCGATCTAGATTTGGAAATTTCCATATTTGTTAAATTATAGCAAATTGATAGGTTAGATTAAACATCGCTTGCAAGGTTATCATTTAAATGTTAGATTATTAGCCATGAAGAAAGATATTCATCCACAGAACTATAGACCCGTTATTTTTGCCGACAATTCAAATGGTACGAAATTTTTGATTTCCTCAACTATTGAAACCAAGGAAACAGCAAAATGGACTGATGGTAAGGAATACCCAGTATTTCATGTAGAAATATCAAGTGCTTCTCACCCATTCTATACAAAAGAAGAAAAGATAATCGACACCGCAGGACGCGTCGAAAAGTTCAAAACTCGTCAGTCAAAAGCCAAGAAGGCTTAGATCTCCTTTGCGCCAAGACAAACTTTGGTGCTTATTTTTGCCATGAATCTTGATCAGTACAAAAACAATCCAAAAACTGCTTTTTTGGCTAGTATGTACGAAAAATTGTCAAAAGATCTCGTAGAGACTCAAAATTTGTCAAAAAACGATCCATCGATGAAGGATCTCGTTGATGCTGACCTCTCAAATATACAACTTCAGATGACAGAGCTGGAAAGTCAGATGAAATCTATCCTAGAATCTGACAAACAAGAGGAAGAAAAGCCAAACGAAATTATTATGGAAGTCCGCGCTGGAGCTGGCGGTGACGAGGCGGCACTTTTTGCAGCAGAGCTTTTGGCTATGTACAAAAAATATTCCGAATCCAAGGGTTGGTCAACAAAAATTGTTGACGAATCAACAAATGATCTCGGGGGTTATAAGGAGGCATCTATGGAGATAAAAGGAAAGGGTGTTTATGATGATTTGCGCTGGGAAACTGGCGTTCATCGTGTTCAACGTGTACCAGAGACAGAAAAGATGGGACGTGTTCATACGTCTACTGCCTCTATCGCTATCATGCCTATACGAAAGAAATCAAAGTTTGAGATCAATCCAGCGGACTATGAAATAGAATTTTCCAGAGCGGGTGGAAAGGGTGGTCAAAACGTTAACAAAGTCGAGTCCGCAGTGAGAATTATTCACAAGCCAACAGGTCTTGATGTACGCTCCGTAGCAGAGAGAAGTCAATCAGCAAACAGAGAGCGTGCTATGCAAATCCTTACGGCGAAATTGGAAGCTCTAAAAGAGGAGGAAGAAGCAAAAAAGTTTTCTGCCAATAGAAAAGGTCAGATAGGTACAGGTGATCGTTCAGAGAAGATCCGAACATACAATTTTCCACAAGACAGAGTGACCGACCATCGAATAAAGCAGAGTTGGCATAATCTACCTGTTATCCTATCTGGAAAATTTGGTCCGATTACCGAAGCGTTGAAGGAATTTGAAAAGACTGGTACAAGTGGTAATGCAAGTGAAGAAGAATAATAAAAGGAACTCCCACGCACTAGCGTGGGTGTTTGAGTCTTTTTGTTGTAGATCTAAGAACAACAACTACAAAGTTATATTCCTGAAAGAATATACGCGACATACATGAGATTAACCCATATGGGTAAGATCGAAATTATTATGATACCTAGCAGTTCTCCACTTATGATTTCATCTAAGCAGATCAATTGCCAGCATTTGTAGAGGCTGGTAAAAAAAAGCAAAAGAGCAAAAGTTGAAAGTACCTTCAATCCTTTTGGCTGAATCGACTTTATAATATCATTGTCTGCTAAATCCCAGCCAGCTAGAAACGTATAAATCGGACTAAGTACATAACAAATTATTACCATGAGCAGGAACCACAAGACATTCTTTGCGTCAACTTTGGCGTTCATATCTACGTAAAAGAATACATGAGCAAAACATTACAGGCAAGACATTTGTGCCCTCGGTAGGAATCGAACCTACATCTATTCCTTAGGACGGAACTGTTCTATCCATTGAACTACGGGGGCGGATAATGACAGAGTAACACACTTCCGTCTATAAGATAAATCTGTTATAGTGTCCGCATGACTCCAGAAGAAAGATCTTTATTACAAAGAACATATGCTCTCGTGGAGGAAAATAATGGAATCCTGCGCGGTATCCGTAGAGCAAACCGTTGGGGAATTGCGATAAAGATATTTTATTGGGTGATCATTATAGGAGTAACATTAGGGGCATTTTACTTTATTCAACCTTATATAGAGTCAACGTTGAACTTGGTTGATCAAGCACAAGAATCAATCCGAGCAATCAATGGTAATATTGGACAAGTAGAAAGTTCGCTAAATTTCCTAAGGAAGTAATAGCTCGCATATAGCTGACATATGCACAGTGCCAAGGTAGCAGTTTTGGTACTTTGCATAGAGAGCACAATGTAGAGATGGGAGTTGAAAAATAGTAAAATTCCGAGGTAGCTGTTATGGTAGTTTGCATAGAGAGCACAATGTAATGATGAGAGTTGAAAAATAGTAAAATTCCGGGGTAGCTGTTTTGGTAGTTTGCATAGAGAGCACAATGTAGAGATGGGAGTTGAAAAATAGTAAAATTCCGAGGTAGCTGTTTTGGTAGTTTGCATTGAGAACACGGTGTAAAGATGAGAGTTGAAAAAATAATAAAATGCCGAGGTAGCTCAGTTGGTAGAGCATTCCCCTGAAGAGGGAAGGGTCACCAGTTCGATCCTGGTCCTCGGCACAATTATAGATGTTAGTTAATCGTTATTCCGGGATGGGGTAACATTCGATCCTGGTCCTCGGCACAAGTGTAATAAGTACTGCTTAATCGTTATTCCGGGATGGGGTAACATTTTATATAAAATTTTAGCGAATTCATCATAATAAAAACGCCCCGGCCTTGGAAGGACAGGGGCGTTGTGAGCTACTTTGGGGTAGCTGTGTTCACGATGAGTGAACGCGAGTCAGTATGAATAAACTCGATAGAACTTGTGCGGCTCTTTTGGATGGTTAGAGTCGTTGATTTCAAACATGAGCCACGGGTATTGATCCCAACCGATCACCCCCATTTGTTGCCATGTCTGTAGGTCGGCTGAACTCTCGACGACCGTATCCGCTCCATAAGTGGCCTGAACCTGAACCATGATGTATTCGTGATGGATAGATCGATCAAATTGATCTGGGTCCTCGTCAGGATTTTCGTAGTCGTCGTAGTACATCCAAGGTTCATACATCAACTCCCTGAACATAGTCAGAACAGGAGGATCAATCCTGTGCCCAGTCTGAGTGTATGTCTCAACTACTCCAGTTTCGAGAGTGAGAACAAGCCTTAGTCGACCATGGTTGGTCGCAAAGGAGCTATCGATTACCAGACCCATCTGGTTGACCGGAAGCGTCTTGTATTCATCGCTCTCCGACTGTCTATACTTGGCACTTCTGACACTATGAACTGCCAGGATTAATGGGCGAGTCGGCAAAAAGCGAAATGAATCGGGAGTTATTCCATGAAGAGGTCCGATATTTCGATTTACCGAAAACTCACCACTTTCAGAGGTTAGACTGGTGACAAAACGTACGTCACCGTCACCGTTCTCGAGGAATGACTTGAGTCTCAGTCCGTTGATTGTAACAAACTCCTGATACTGTGTGTACGAACTGAAAGTTCGATTTGTCGATAGACCTGTCGCATTCATCCCGCCGAAGGATGTACGTTTCTGCAAGACAATATTGACCCTGCAGTTTCCACGGACATACTCGTTCAAAATCGCATCACCCGTGATCGGGAGCTGTTGAGCGCTCGCCCGACTAAAGAAAAGAATGAATGCCAAAGAGAACTGTAGGAAGTCAACAATGCGACCTCTAATAGTTTTGAAATTCATGTATCCTCCTTCTTGCTTCTGTTGAACGTGGTTGAGGTAGATTGAAATCATTTATTAGCCCTATCAAGGAACTAATATATCTAAAGCTAGTTTAACATGAAAAAAATATATTGTTATGGTAGTCTATAAGACAGATAGTAAAACAAACAATTAGAAGACAGAAAGGTCAATTAAGATGAAAAACATCTTATCGATTACTTTTTTGCTGATGGTTCTTTCACAAACCGCGATTGGAGGTCCGTCGCGCATCGAAGATCTTCGTGGTTGGAGTACAAACGGAGGATTTGTCGTAAAGTGGACGGTGCCGATACCGTCCGGATTAACCGAACTGACAAATGTGGTGGTGAAGTATAGTACTTCCCCCATAAACACACTGAACTGGAATTCACCCGCCAATTCAAGGATCGAATGGTTGACTGATCCCGGTATCCCCGGAGCCGAATACGTCGCGGTCGTCACAGACTTGTTGCCAAACACTGCGTACTATATCGCTATCAAGACCCAGGATTCAGACGGGGCCTGGTCGACTGTTTCGAATTTGGCGGTTGTTGTATCGGGAGATTCAACATGTGTCGTAACGCTGGCTTGGGATGCAAATTCTGAGCCAGATCTGGCCGGATACAGATTAAAATATGGTACTGCTCCAGATACACACGACACGGTAATCGACGTTGGTCTCGTCACTCGGTATTCTGTAGTTGGGCAACTATTGTACGGTGTGGCCTACTATTTCGTTGTGACAGCATACAATGAAGCAGGCCTTGAAAGCGATAAATCAAACGAGATCTCATACCAGTGTGGTCTCGGTCGATAGCTTGACTCGGCCACAGTAACGTTTTGCAATCAACTCCCGGCCTTCCGGGAGTTGAATTTTATATTATAATGATAGGTACGATAATTATCAGTAATGACTTTTATGATTAAAAGAAAGAAAATCTTATTTTGCATATTATTTTGTATTTTTACTTTGATTGGAGTATATAGTACAAATGCGGCAACAAATCAGTGGAACATAATAACACCAACTGGTACTTCGGGTTATGTATTTAATACTGTAGCTTCAATCGGAAACTATGTATATCTCGGAACAGATCACGGCGTATACAAGAGTAGTGATGGTGGCTCAAATTGGAGTCAAATAAATACTGGCCTAACTACGCATCTGAATATAACCTCTATTGCAATAGGATTCTATTACAATTCAAGCACATATAAATATGCAACAACTTCAAATACTTATGTTTTCGTTGGAACCTCAGACGGAGGAGTGTTTGCAAGTACAATATCTGGAAATACTTGGACAGCTACAAGTACTGGCCTAACGGATTCCAACGTTTTGGATATAGAGATCGATCAATATCAAGTAACGCAGGGTGGTTTTACGGAACTCTATGTTACAACTCCCTCTGGAATATTCATTAGTACAACAACAGGATCACGATGGCAATTGGATAATTCTGGTTTTTCTGGACAACCTTCCAAAATAGTATCTAGTTTCGACGCTCAAGAAATCTATACTTTATCAAATGACAATAAATTATATGCAAGTAACCTTCACTCCTCATCAGGTGTATATGAGTCATGGTCTAGTATTTTCAACGGATCAGGGACTACAACTAATGATGTTTCAATACTAAATGCAACTGGTAACATTATTTGGTTAGCGACAAGTAAAGGTGTATACAAGAGCAATGATTATCGCACCAGCTTTGCTTCAACAAGTATAGGGTTACCAAATAGTGCCGTTCAAAATGTTTCTAGTGACTATTATAATTCAAATATTGCTTATGCAAGTATTATCGGAGGGGGTGTTTATAGAACTACCAATGAAGCAATTGCAAATGCAAATCCTCAAATCCCTCAGTGGTCATCTATCAACGTCGGCCTCTCTGACCTAAATATTAAAGAGGTCAAAACAGACCCTTATGATTCTACCGTCGTTTATGCACTCAGTTCCTCGGGTGTCTATAAACTGATATATGCCAGTTCTGTTATTGAAAACGTAGATCTTTCAGCACCATCAGCTATCACAAATTTATCAGTATCAAATTCAGTCGGAACACCACTACTGACATGGACTGCACCTGGAAATAATGGTTCATATGGTACATCCACTTCATATCAAATCCGATATTCTACATCCACCATTACTAGTCAAAACTTTTCATCGGCAACAGCCGTGAGTCAACAACCAACGCCAAAAGTTTCTGGTCAAGCAGAATCTTATCAATTAAACAACCTGCCAGCAGGAGTCACACTATATATTGCAATAAAATCTGTTGATGGAGCAGGCAATTATTCCGATCTTTCAAATATAGTAACTATTCAATTAACAACCCCATCAGTAAGCACTCAAAATGCTTCTTCAGTAACTCAAACCGGAGCCACACTCAATGGCACAATCGTAAGTAATAACAGCTATGCATCAACGACCGCTCGTGGTTTTGTATATGGATTAACTTCATCCTATACGGCTACTTCGTCCGAATCTGGGGATTTTTCCACTGGAACTTTTAGTACTGCTATGTCTTCATCTTTTACCTGCAACACGACTTATCATTACAGTGCATTTGCAACAAATGTTTACGGAACTGCATATGGATCTGACAATACATTTACAACTTCTGCGTGCTCTGATGTTAGCGCACCGTCTGTTACTGAATTTATAATTCCTTCAACAGGTAATTCATTAACGGTGCCTATTTCAACATTTACAGCAACTGATAATGTAGGTGTTACCGGATATTTGATTACAGAATCGGCAACAACACCTAATATTTTAGATTCCGGATGGGTAACACCTGCCCCTACAACATATGTAACATCGAGCTCTGGTCTGATCACATTATACGCTTGGGCAAAAGATGGGGCAGATAATATTTCAAGTGCAAGTAGTGATCAGATTACTATTACCATTTCTGAACCAACACCTACTCCTACACCAACTCCGGTACCTCCAAGTTCTGGAGGCGGTGGGGGTGGGGGTGGTGGAGGAGGTGGAGGGGGATCATCAAGTTTCGTAATTGTTATAACAAAGAACGGTTCTGGTTCTGGTGTGATTTCCTCAAATCCAGCTGGTATAAATTGTGGATCGATATGTTCATATTCATTCCCAGCCTATTCATCTGTAAATCTTAGTGCTGTTGCACAAAATGGTTCATATTTGGCATCGTGGGCAGGATGTACTTCATCTTCTGGAGGTAATTGTTCTGTATATTTAAGTTCAAATTCATACATAAATGTCTCGTTCAATCTCGGAACATCAACTGCTGCACCGATTAGTATTCTTGCTCCAAATAATTCAGCTCCTGCTGTGTCATCTATTCCACCAATTCCTCTTAAATTTGCAAGCTTAAAGATTGGCGATAGAAATGCCCTCGTATTGGAGCTCCAGAATTTCCTCATTAGTCAGGGATATTTGGACAAGTCATATAATACCGGTTTCTATGGAAATCTCACCGACGCGTCTGTAAAAAGATATATACAAGCTGTTATAGCTTCGCAGAGCCAGACGTATAGAAGCAACCAACCCTCGACATCTTATGGTTCTGGAGGATTGTCTTTATCGACGACCACATATCCGTACATGAATGCAACATTTGCCATAGGAGCAAAAGGGCCAGAAATAGTCAATCTACAGAAATTCTTATCATCCAATAACTATATGTCTACTCAATTAGTAACAGGATACTTCGGTCAGATTACATCAGCGGCGCTGACGAGGTACAAAAATGAAATAATAGCCAAAAATTCCAAATCTTCAACTCAGTGTCCTGTAGGTTTTGTATGTACAACAACAACTTATGGTTTAACCCTGGCATCTATACCTAAATTCACTCAAAATCGTGATCTCAGCTATCGAGGTCCTGACGCCCTTTATCTTCAAAAATTTCTAAACTTATCAGGTTTTACAGTTGCTACATTCGGAGCTGGTTCTCTGGGTAATGAAACTGATTACTTTGGACCCGCAACAAAACTTGCACTAAAACGCTTTCAAAATACCAATTCTAATCTCATTTACAAAACAACTGAACCTGTAGAAGGTAATGGCTTACTCGATGAAAAAACCAGGGAGTATATCAATAGTAAACTAAAATAGCGTGTTTAGAGACCAAGATTTAATACTTGAGTGTACGAACTTATTGCAAAAGGTATAACAAATACCATTGCTATAAGAGGTAGGACAAGAAATACAACCGTTATTATCAAACTCCACATGAAATACTTGCGTGTTTTTTCTACGGATGTGTATATAGACTCGATAATAGCTCGTTGTTCTACCAATTCTTTTTTGAGATCTTCATTGTTCATGTGAGTAGTTTAACATATATAGCTCGACCATACAGCATGCAAAGGCTGTATGGTCATGGTATGCCTGCCGGTAACCATTAGCTACGAGAATATGTTGTTATTGACTATGTATCTTGACTATATTTTGAATGAAAACGCTTTTGCAAGTTAAGTTATGTCGACTCATAACAAAGCCAGAATATCAGAAAGAGATAAATTCCTGATAAAATAATTATCAAATTTTAATAAAATTTATCTAAAGAAATATTAAATTCGTATCAAAAACCGCGTCTTGGTTTTGACTCACGAATATTTTCTGGGGTATCTATAACATAACCACGGCCAGGAATATTGGCTATGAGGTTTTCTTTGTTACCAGCATTTAGTTTCATACGTAGATTTCTAATGTGGGCCTCGACGGTATTGGAAAATGGATTACCATCAGCAGTCCAAACATGCTCCATGAGTAGAGCTCTTGATAAAACGACACCAACATTTCTCAATAAGAACTCTAATAGACTAAATTCTTTTCGTGTAACATGAATCCGTTTGTTTGAACGGGTAATAGTATGCTTTTCTGTATCTAAAACGAGATCATGTATCTTGAGAATATGAGCTTGGATAGTGTTTGGTCTTCGTCCTACCGCTTTTAACCTAACAGATAACTCTCTCAATGAAAAAGGTTTTTGGATATAGTCATCGGCACCACAATCAAATGCCTGGAGTTTTGTTTCGAGGGAATCATCTACGGTTAAAAAGATAATTGGCGTCATTTTACCCAGAGAACGTATTTCTTTGCAGACTGTCAGACCATCTTTCTTTGGTAAGGCATTATCCAAAACGATAGCATCGTAATCAAAAGATCTGGCCAAAAATGACCCATCTGCGCCATTCTCAGCCACCTCTACAACATGACTTTCTGATGAAAGGCTTGTCTTTATAGTTTTAGCCAATACATTATCGTCTTCAACCAATAAAACTTTCATAAAGGTAGTATATCGGAGAGTTGACTTAAAAGCCATATTTTGATACCTTATATCGACATATGAATAAAGAAAAAACTATCGAATCAATGTTTGCTTCTGGCACTCATTTTGGGCTAGGCAAATCTCGTAGACACCCATCAATATCATCATATATTTTTGGTACAAAAAATGGCACAGATATTTTTGATCTTGAGAAGACTCATGTAATATTTGAAAAAGCCAAGGCATTTGTGGCTAGTTTGGCCAAAGACAACAAGACTATTTTGTTTGTAGGAGGCAAAAAAGAAGCATTCAAATCAATCCGCAACGCTGCAGAACTCCAAGCTATGCCTTATGTTGATGGACGCTGGATCGGAGGCACAATCAGCAACTTCCCACAAATCAGAAAGCGTATAGACCGTTATGAAAAACTAACCACCGACAAAGAAAAAGGCGAGTTAGCAAAATATACAAAACGCGAGAGGATGCTTATAGACAAAGAAATAGCATCTTTGGAGAAAATGTTTTTGGGTATCGTCTCTATGAAAAAAATTCCTGACGCTCTATTCGTCATTGATCCACGAAAAGAGAAGATCGCAGTAAAAGAGGCAATGGATTATAATATACCAGTAATTGCTCTTTGTGGTTCAGATTGTGATATTTCTGACATAACATACCCAATAATCGGTAACGATACATCAAAGATAAGTATCCAGTATTTCGTCGACGAAATTAGTAAGGCATACCAAGAGGGTCGCGTTCCAAAGAAGTAAGCTACTGTTAGTGGTTAGAATTCTATATATGATAAGCCCATTTTTCCTATTTAGGAGAATAAGAAAGAAAAAGTGTAGTAACTGCGATTGTTCTTGTGATGTTTGTAATTGTAATATGAAAGAAGATTGCCACTGCGAAAATGAAGAAAATTGCAAAAACACAAACAATGAACTATTTGCACTAAAGCAACAATTAACAGAAAAAATAATTAGAAAAACTATGTCAGCAAAAGAAATTTCAGTAGATATAATAAAAGAATTGAGAGACCAAACTGGTATTTCCATCATGCAATGCAAAAAAGCCCTAGAAGAGGCTGGTGGGGATGTTTCCAAGGCTTTGGTTATTTTGCGTAACAAAAGTGGCGAGTTGGCTGCAAAAAAGAGTGACCGTATATTTCATTCTGGTACAGTACAAGCTTATATCCACTCAAATGGCACAGTTGGTACCATAGTAGAACTCCTATGTGAATCAGATTTCGTCTCCAATACAGACGAATTCAAAACTCTCGCACGTGATATTGCTATGCACATTACAGCTACAAATCCTCGTTTCCTATCACAAGCAGATATTACAGAGGAAGACAAGAAAACCGCTATGGATGTCTTTGCAAAAGAAGTCGAAGGCAAACCAGAAGCAGTAAAAGCCAAGATTCTCGAGGGCAAAATGTCCGCATATTTCGGAGAGATGGTTCTTATGGATCAACCTTTCATCAAAAATCCAGAAACTACAGTTCAAGGACTCATAAATAGTGCCGTTCAAAAGTTTGGCGAGAAAATGGCTGTCGCTAGATTCAAGAGATTCAAGGTTTTGGAAGGATAAAATACATGTATATTCTAATTTCAATCTTCTATATATCACTTATAGGTATCATTTCCATGATATTTATAAAACGTGCCGAAATGAAAAACGGTGATCTTTCTTTGGCTGACAAGATCGAATCATCTGTTGAGGTAGCTTTGTCAAATATCTATGCAAAAATTGTTGCATATTCGAAACTTCTAAATCGCCAAACATTTGTAGCGTTAGTACAATATTTGACCTTCCATGTCCTACTTCGGATTCGAAATATTTACGTCGATATCAAACATCGCACCTTACAAAACCCGCACGGTAGACGCATGATCGATGCCGTTCGTGGTCGTGGGGAAATCAAAAATCACGGCGCTTCTTTCTATTTGCGCCGTATATCCGGCAGATAGTTTTCTTTTTGCTTTTTTTGTGTTATCTTATTATTCGTTCCCAAGCCACCTTAGCTCAGTTGGTAGAGCAACGCTTTTGTAAAGCGAAGGTCCCCAGTTCAAGTCTGGGAGGTGGCTCAGGTGTTAGATAATAACAAATTGTATTCATCTAGATAAATCCCTGTTTTTTTGCTAAAGTATGTCCATGGAAACCGAAGTCAAAGGCCACTTGCATCCGATAACCCAAGTAGTGCGAGAAATATTCAAAATCTTTCATGAACTTGGCTTTGCTGTGGCTGATGGTCCTGAGCTCGAGGATGAATTTCACAATTTTGATGCTCTAAATGTTCCCAAAGACCACCCAGCTCGCGATATGCAAGACACTTTTTGGATCAAAAGTGCAGGTGATAAGTCATCTGACAGCTCCGGTAGAAAAGTTCTTCGTACCCATACCTCTTCCGTACAGATTCGCTTCTTAGAAAATAACAAACCACCGATTAGGATAATTGTGCCTGGTAAAGTCTTCCGTAATGAGGCAACAGATGCAACACATGAGGCCCAATTCTTCCAGGTAGAAGCCCTCTATGTAGACAAAAATGTCTCTCTTGCTCATCTCAAAGGCACTCTCGAGCATATGTTCAAAAAACTTTTTGGTAATGATGTCGAGATTAGATTCCGCCCAAGCTTTTTCCCATTTACCGAGCCTAGTGTAGAAGTCGACATGAAATGGAAAGGTAAGTGGCTAGAGATGGGCGGTGCAGGTCTCGTCAATCCAAAAGTCTTTGAGGCGGTCGGTATAGATCCCAATGAGTGGCAAGGATTTGCCTTTGGTTTCGGCTTGGATCGTATTGCAATGCTCAAGTTTGGCTTTGACGATGTTCGCTATTTGTACAATGGTGATTTAAGGCTGATCAATCAATTTTAATTTAATTCTTATCAAAATGGATATAAAGCCAGGCATATATTCTCACTACAAAACCGGAAACCAATATCAGGTTCATTTTGTTGCAAAAAATTCAAAAACTCTCGAAGACGTAGTTGTGTATGAAGCACTTTATAACAATGAGAAGTCCAAATACTGGGTCAGACCAGCCAAAATGTTTGAAGAAATTGTAGAGTTTAATGGTCAGATGGTGCCTCGTTTCAAATTTATAAAATAATATGAAAATTTCAAGAAATTGGTTACAAAAATATTTTGAGGAAATAATACCAGAGGCAGATAAGCTATCGGAGATTTTTACTTTCCATTCTTTTGAAGTTGAAGCTCAAGAAAAAATAGAGAAAAATGGAGATATCGAAGAAGATCAAGTACTCGATATCAAAGTCCTACCAGATCGAGCTCATTACGCTCTATCTCATCGTGGTATTGCTTTGGAAGTAGCCGTCAATACAGGATTGAAGCAAAAAAATGGCTATGAGGCGCCGATAGCGCCGGATTTGGATACAAAAGTTCAAGTCGAAGTCGAAAATCCTGATTTTTGTCGAAGATATACTGCGCGACATATCAAGCTTGGCAATATACCAAAACAAAGCCCTATTTGGCTCAAAAATGCCCTAAATTCGATCGGACAGAGGTCTATCAGCACGATAGTCGATATTACAAATTATGTGATGTATGACATTGGCCAGCCACTACACGCCTTTGATGCTGACAAGGTCGTCGGTCATATCATAGTCAGGAATGCAAAAGCGGGAGAAAAAATTACTCTTCTCGATGGTCGCGAACTAGAACTTACAACTGAAGATAGTGTCATTGCGGATGAACGAGGAGCTCTTGTTGTCGCTGGTGCAAAAGGTGGCAAGAGAGCAGAAATAGATGAAAATACAAAAAATATTATCGTCGAATCAGCCAACTTTCATCCAACCAAAGTTCGTAAAACTTCCACAAAATATGATATAAGGAGTGATTCATCAAAAAGATTTGAAAATGAAATAACACCAGAATTGGCAATAAATGGTATGCACAATGTTTGTAAATTGATTGCTGATATTATTCCAGGCTCATCGTTTGGTCCGATAACAGATATTTATCCAAAACCAGTTACAAGAACAAAATTTACATTTGATCCAAAATATATTCAAGAAAGATTGGGTATCAATATTGAAACTGATCAAATTAAGAAAATCTTGGAAAGTTTGGGCATAGATTGCATATGTAAGACGTCTGCAGGGTCTAAAGAATATCAACAGTGCGAAGTTACCGTACCTTATGAAAGACTGGATATAAATGCAAAAGAAGATTTGGTTGAGGAAATCGGTCGTATTTATGGCTATGACAAAATAGCTGGCATATTACCGCCACTTCCAGCGGACAAAAAAGATTCGGGAATTTTACCTATTTTCTTTGTTTCTGAATTAATAAAATCGACACTTATCAGTCTAGGTTATTCTGAAGTAAGTCTATATTCGCTTGTCGATGAAGGACATCATGAAGCAGTCAAACCTCTTGCAAAAGACAAAGCATTCGCAAGAAGTGGACTTGCAAAAGGAATGATCAGTTGCGTAGAGAGGAATAGTCTCAATGCAGATCTTTTGGGATTGCAGGCTATAAAAATATTTGAAATTGGTCACATATTTACCAAGGATTCTGAGAAAACTCACCTCATCATTGGGGCAAATCAAATCAAGAAAATAAAGGGCTATAAAGCAGAAAACATTTTGACCGAAACTATAAAGCAAGTCGAAGATGTCACAGGTCTTAAGCTTGAAGGCAAGATTTCAACAGACACAACAGGCAATATAAAGGTTATTGAGATCGATTTGGACAAAATTGCAAACAATTTCAAAGAAGGCGCGAATAGTTCTATGGATACTAGAAGCAATTTGGATTTAAACAGGCTCAATCTTGGTCAGGCTTCGACTAATAAGTACAAAAAGTTTTCATTGTATCCATTTATTGTGCGTGATATTGCTGTTTTTGTACCGGAATCAGTGGGGGGTGATAATGTTTGGGAGAAAATTGCCACTACACTTAAGTGTAGTGGTGCAAATGAACTTGTAGTTAGACATGCACTCTTCGACACTTTCAAAAAAGATGGCAGGGTTTCCTATGCATTTCGCCTTATTTTCCAATCCATGGAAAAGACGCTCACTGATACTGAAATTAATACAATTATGGAAAAAATTAGCGCTGATATAAAGGCTACTGGCTGGGAAGTGAGGTAGAAATCTCAAATCTAAATTTTAGATCTTGCAATCCGTGAGATTCAATTTTAAGATTTGAGATTTAAGATTTTACTTTGCAACGTGTCCCTCTGACTGCCAAACCTTGATAGATTCAACCGGTCGAACCAACATAATCACATTAAGGGTGAGATTGTCGCGCACCCAAAATAGACAACCGAGCTCAAATGCAATTATCAAGAAAATAGTTACCCAAACTTTCGAAAATCTAGCCATTATAAAACCTATACCAGCCATAATAACATCAGCGGTAGAATTTAGGACACTGTCTCCAACATATCCAAGCGCTATCGTTGCTTCTCGATAACGATTGATGATGAGGGGGGAATTTTCCAGAAGTTCCCAACCAGCTTCGAGTATGAGAGCTATAAGAAATCGATACTTCATTGGAAACTTTCCTGCGGGTAATTTTCTGGCTATTAACCAGAGGATCCAATAAAAAAACATACCGTGAATAATATGAGAAAATGAATAGGCATCGGCTACCCGTTGTGAATTTTCACTACTCCAAATATCATTGTCCCACCAACCAAACTTTCCATCTGGACCAAGAGGGGAGCGACCAGAATAGAGCTCAATACTTGCGACCAAGGCACACACAACTATGATACTCAAAATAACAAATCTATAACGTTTCATAAATAGCCAAAATTTTTTCATGATTTTATTATATAATAGATTGACAAACTATAATATAAAATGAATCAATCAAAAAAAGTTATTGTAAATGACGAGATGCAGAAAAATTATGTCTATTATCTAACTGAACCAGTCGGAAAAAACTATGCACCCGATTTCAAACCGGAGCTTACTCCCAAAGAAATGTTGGAACTTGGAGTTTTCGGCGGGGTATACATGAGAGATTGCAAAGATGAATTTCCAAAAGATTGGTTTACAAAAGCAAGATTTGCTGACTCTGATGGGGAACATATTGCCTCTTTGAATTATTTCGGAGTTAATGCAAGCCAACCTCTATCCGTTTGGCAGAAAAAAGGCTGGATACACAAGGATGACCCTCGAGGTTGGTTCCAATGGTATTGTAGATACTATATGGGAAGGCGACATGAAGACGATGTACGCCAGATCAAACGCTGGAAAGCGATGGTTAGACACATTGCTCAAGTTCGCAAAAATTGCATGAAAGCAGATTTTTCATGCCATACCAAGCAAAGACAGGCATTGTTGCATTGGGCTTATGATAGCAGGAAAATGTAAGCTTATTTCCGACATATATAACTAAAATTACCCCACAAATTATGCACATAATAAAGCTATTTTAGCGTGCAAGAATAAGTCTTTTTTGGTATAATAACCCAACGAAGCCAAGGAGCTTTTTTTGAGCAAATTACATTAAAATTTTCATAATTAAACACAGAAATGGCCGATAAAAACAACGATAAGGATACAAAAAAGAAGGGCTATGATGCCTCATCCATCACCGTCCTCGAAGGTCTAGAGCCTGTGCGTAAACGCCCTGGTATGTATATAGGTACCACTGGACCAGATGGCCTTCACCATCTTGTTACAGAGATTTTCGACAACTCACGTGACGAAGCAATGAACGGCTTTGCAAATGATATTGAGATTACACTTCTACCCAATGACCGAGTACGCGTAGCAGATAATGGTCGCGGTATTCCGATCGATCTACACAAACAAACCAAGGTCTCAGCCCTAGAGACGATCATGACCGTTCTTCACGCCGGAGGCAAATTTGGAGGTGATGATTACAAAGTCTCAGGCGGTTTGCACGGTGTTGGTGCTTCAGTTGTAAATGCTCTGTCTACATTTATGAAAGTTGTTGTTCACAAGGACGGAGGTCTTTACATGCAGGAATATTCCAAAGGCAAGAGAAAGGCAGCGGTGAAGAAGATAGGTTCTACAAAGTTGCATGGTACTATCGTTACTTTTGAGCCAGATCCAGAGATATTCAAAGAGGGTATCAAGTTTGAGTGGAATCGCATCGTAAATCACATGCGTCAACAGGCATATCTCATACCAAGCCTCCGCATTAGTGTCATAGATGCCCGCGAACAGATTGCCACTTTTGGTAGTGATGAGGAATTATTCTACATAAGGGAGACCGGTGTAGACGCACCTTCACATACTTTTTTCTTTGAAGGTGGTCTCGTATCACTCATCAAGTTCACCAATCAGCTCCTCAAACCTTCTCACAAAAATATTTTCTTTGTAAACAAGAAAATAGAGGGTGTAGAGTCTGTCGAAGTAGCTTTGCAGTATGCCGATGATGTCTCGGCCCGTATCATGGCCTTTGCAAACAATATCCACAATCCTGAGGGAGGTACCCATGTAACCGGTTTCAAGACAGCCCTTACTCGCACGCTCAACACTTATGCAAAAAACAACAATCTTTCAAAAAATGGTGATGAAACCTTCACTGGTGACGATGCTCTCGAAGGACTAACCGCCGTAATATCAGTCAAGTTACGCGAAATTCAGTTCGAAGGTCAGACAAAAGCCAAGTTAGGCAGTATGGAAGCCCAAAGCGCCGTTGCGACAGTTTTCGGTGAGGCTTTCACCGCCTTTCTGGAAGAAAATCCCGATGATGCTCGTTCTATCGTAAACAAAGTTATCCTCGCTATGAAGGCACGCAAGGCGGCAAAAGCAGCCAAGGATTCCGTTTTGCGCAAAGGTGCTCTCGAAGGTATGACTTTGCCTGGAAAGCTCTCCGACTGTCAGTCAGATAGTCCTGCGGAGTCAGAGCTTATCATTGTGGAGGGAGATTCTGCTGGAGGTACAGCCAAGCAGGGTAGGGATCGTCGTATCCAAGCCATTCTTCCTCTACGAGGCAAGATTTTGAACATCGAAAGAGCCAGATTGGACAGAATGTTGGGTTCTGAACAAATAAAAAATCTCGTCTTAGCTTTTGGTACTGCTATAGGCGATACATTTGATATTTCTAGACTTCGTTATCACAAAATTATCCTCGCTACTGATGCCGATGTCGATGGTGCTCACATTCGCACACTTATTTTGACGTTACTCTACAGATATTTCAAACCTCTCATCGACAATGGCTATGTATATATCGCTCAGCCACCCTTGTTCAAAGTCAAAATAGGCAAGGAGGTCAACTATATTCACGATCAACAAGCACTCGATAAATATCTAAAAGATCGCGGCATAAAGAATGAAGAAATAAAAGAATTGGAAGAAACAAATAATGAAGAAGCGAGAGAAGAACTGTTGGAGGCGGCAGGAGCTGAAGCGGATGAAAAAGTGTCAAAATCTGCACCAAAAGTTTCTATTCAGCGCTACAAAGGTCTAGGTGAAATGAACTCTGACGAGCTCTGGGAAACTACTATGGATCCAACTAGACGCGTAATGAAAAAAGTAACCATCGAAGATGCTCAAGATGCTGACAAAGTCTTCGACATGCTCATGGGCGATGATGTTCCAGCACGCAAGTCTTTCATCCAATCCAATGCCAAGATGGCAAATTTGGATATTTAGGCAAATGAAAACCCCCACCGACAACCGATGTCAGCAGGGGGTTAAACTTTTGTGTTAGAACTATTGCGATTCCCGTTAGGGAACCGTGATTGAGCGTTCCGGCCCAACCACTTGCGCCTACCACTCTCTCTTTCCGGAGATTCTATCTCCTTATATAATGACCCTTTGGTCGTTTACGTCCCACTTGTTCACACAACGTTCGGTCGATTCGACCTATTACCGTTGCTTAAGATGAACTAACGTAAGTGGAACTCTGTCCGATACCCTACACCCATTACTGATATTTGTCAAGTATTTAAAATCGATTAGATTCATTAAAACAAAAATTGGCTTTATTAAGCCAGTTTTTGTTTATTTAATTAACTTTTTTCACGACTAAGTAGCTCCGTTTTCAATACCCGCTCGTATATCTTATCCCGTCCTCACTTTGAGCTTAGACTTCTTCTTTTTGTCTAATTTTGGCAATTTCAGAATAAGCAAACCATGCTTTTCGATAGCCTCCGCTTCATCAACATCGATCTCAACTGGTAGAGCGA
>CAZNUY010000006.1:0-1876 GCA_964576745.1 uncultured Candidatus Saccharibacteria bacterium
TCAATTTGTATTCACCAGGTAACCACGCGTCACGACCAGTTGAAGTCTTGGTATATATTGTGAGAGGTTGATATCCATATGGAGCAGTATAAGTACCCAAAACTATTGGCGAACGTCCATCTAGTGGTACCAATTGTAGCTCAACATATTTTTCACCAGAAGACGATGAGTCAAAATTGTTATATGTCCATGAAACGTTCTTTGTTTCTCCCAAATACCAAGTCTCAGCGTATCGTGGGTATGTGAATGAAATAGAAGGCTGAGCGGGGGTGTTAGTTGGAGTTGGAGATGGAGAAGTGCCTGAATAATTACATATATAACCTGTTGGGCAGATACTAATTTGGAACAAATTATCACTTACATCATAGGCATATTGTGGCCTCTCGCCTGTTTGCACGACAATCTTGTATTTACCTGGTAAAATAGACTCGTCTATGGTCCAAGAATATGATCCTGTGTCAGGAACTCCCTTAATGTAATTTGTAATTTCTTTTACTATAGTGCCATCTTGTGATGTAAGACCTAGCATAACCATTTTGTTTACATTATTCGCGCTTGCCCATCTAATAGAAACTTTATCTCCTATCTTAAAAGTTTCCCCTCCATTTGGACTCAAGACCTTAATACTTGTTGCACCTATTGATGGTGTAGGGCTTGGAGATGTACCTGGGCTTATTGTAAACAGTTCACTTTTTGCAGTAGACACGGTATAACCACTAACCGAATCAGATTTGATGGTATTAACTTTTACATAAAATGCATCTTGACCTTTACTATTTAATTTAACGAAATCTGCAAACTCCGTTGGAATATTCGCAATATAGCTCGTTTGATTTTTTGCAAAATTCGCACCTAATTGAATTTCTTTATTTAGGAACGAATTGCCAAGAACTACTTGATAATAATCAAAATTCAAAGAACTATTAGTCCAACCAATGTTTAACTTACCATTACTATAATAAGCTTTTGTCCAAAAACCATATTCATTACTACCAACAGAATTTTTTACATTACACAAACCATTCAAACTTGCCCTAGTCAAAGGACCAACATAACCAGTTGACGGAATACCCTTACTTGCCTGATATTTCATGACCGCCTTTTTTGTATCCTCATCAAACTGGCCTCTTGCACTACCACCAGAACTGACACTTGGAATATCGTAGCCTAAGCTAATCAACTGAGATTGCAGAGCAACAACATCTGCACCAGTACTGAGATATCCGTCAGCACCATCAAGTTCACCGAGATTTTTTGTTATAGAATAGCACCATTTAATTTCTGAACCGTTCTCCTTTTTATAGGTCAGACCTGTAATTACAGCTGGGGCTGGTTTAATCGGCTCGCAGATATAACCTGCTGGACAAACAACGGTTGTCTGACTGGTTGGTGTACAAACATAACCAGCCGGACAAACAACAGCATTTGCTTGATCTGTACCCATGACACCAGCGATTAGAATAAATACTAGAACAAACAAACCCGAAACAATTTGAGCTTTTCTCATAAAATAATTTATAAATAATAAAAAGTAGCAAATTTACTGATGTAAGTTTACCACCCCCCCCAGCAAATACAATAGTCTTTTTGCGTGTATTATTTTGCCGAATGAAAAATTCATTCTTTTTTGAACATTATTTTATCAGGATTTTATCTCGGTTTGATATGATCCAGACCAAGAAGGTTATGTGACCTTCTGTGGGCCATAGACACGGTGTCAGCTCTGCCCCAACAGCCAGAGCTTAGCGGGTTCGACTCCCGTATGGTCCACCAAAATGAGGAATAATAGGCAATTATTTAAATAACTTGTGAAGTTGATTTAATAATTAAATTCTGTTATATTATACTCAATGTTGGGGCAGAGTTCCGCTAGCTA